>NZ_JACJQS010000053.1:0-21433 GCF_014696755.1 Anabaena sp. FACHB-1391
ACCAAAATGGGTTATCTTTTGAGAAACAATTAAATATTAACGTTAACGACATTAACGAAGCACCCACTGATTTGTTGCTTGACAACACCGCAATTGATGAAGGTCAAACAGATGGTGTAATTGGTAATCTCATCAGCATAGACCCAGATACAAGAAACACCTTTACCTATAGTTTAGTCACCGGAACAGGTGCAACGGATAATAGTTTATTTACTATTACCAATAACCAACTTAAAACCAACGCTGTATTTGACTTTGAAACCCAAACAATTTACAGCATTAGAGTTAAAACCACAGACCAAAATGGGTTATCTTTTGAGAAACAATTAAATATTAACGTTAACGACATTAACGAAGCACCCACTGATTTGTTGCTTGACAACACCGCAATTGATGAAGGTCAAACAGATGGTGTAATTGGTAATCTCATCAGCATAGACCCAGATACAAGAAACACCTTTACCTATAGTTTAGTCACCGGAACAGGTGACACGGAAAACAGTTTATTTAGTATTGTTGATAATCAACTCATAGCTAATACTGTATTTGACTTTGAAACCCAAACAATTTACAGCATTAGAGTTAAAACCACAGACCAAAATGGGTTATCTTTTGAGAGACAATTAAATATTAACGTTAACGACATTAACGAAGCACCCACTGATTTATCTTATGACAACAACACTGACACCACTACAATTGATGAAGGTAAACCCATTGGTACAGTGGTTGGTAATCTCAGCAGCACTGACCCAGATACAGGAAACACCTTTACCTATAGTTTAGTCACTGGGGATGGTGCAACGGATAATAGTTTATTTACCATTACTGGAAATCAACTTAAAACCAACTCCGTCTTTGACTTTGAAACCAAAAACAGTTACAGCATTAGAGTCAAAACCACAGACCAAAATGGGTTATCTTTTGAGAGACAATTAACCATTGGTGTAACTAACGTTCCTGAAGCTCCCACATTAAATAGACCTAGTAGTGGTAATACTTTCGTTTTAAAAGGTGACAGTAACGAAAGACTGGAAGTTAAATTAACAGGATACAACTCTAAACTCAATAGTGAGCTAGGAGTATTTACTGTTGATGATGCCAATGGTACAATAGATGGTATTGCACCGGGTGCAGCAGGTTATACCGATAAGGCGTTACAACGTGGTCAGGTAATTTTCTCTCTCCTTGGTAATTCTCCCGTTGGATTTAATCAATCTAGTCTCAGCAGGTTGTTAGAATTAAATTCTAATAGTAATTTGAGATTCTATTTGGTTAAGGATGGTTCAACGGATTCTGTACTCAACAATACCACTCCCAAAACTAATGTCCTCTTTGATATTTCTTCTAATGTTAGGACTACTACTTTAGGAAATGGCTTCTCCCTGGCTTGGGAAGATGGTTCTGGTAATACAGCTGGGTTTGAAGATTTGCAGGTAACAATTACCCCAACTGATATTATCCCAACTGATACAGTTATAAGCCAGGTTACAAGTCTGCAAAACAAACCCCAAGGAGAATTACTAGATTTGCGGGGTATCAATGGTCCGGTAAAAGCTGACTTTGTTGTCAACCGAGAAGCCGCTTATAACAACTTCGTTGGTTTTTATAAAGTCGCTGATGAGAATGGAGGTATTGATACCAATGGAGATGGTAGTGCTGATATCCTCCCAGAACAAGCTGGTTATGCTCAAGCCGCTGTTAGGGGGCGTGTTTCTGACCTTGCTTTGGCTGTCAATAACAACGGAACTGCGACTTTTAACAATAAGACTCTTCAAGGTGGTTCTGTCTTTGCGCCATTTATTATCACTAATGGTGGTACACCCGATAATTACGACAATATCAACTCCAGGATTTACTTCACCTTCGGCGCTGCTAACTCAGATGGTGTTGATCATGTGCGGCTTTTAGGTGATAATACCTTTGGTTTTGAAGACCTAACGGGTGGTGGTGACAAGGACTTTAATGATGTTATTGTTAAGGTCAACTTGACGGTATAGGTAAAATAAGCTATTACAGCCTATTTTAGGTTTATGATGTACACCCCTGACCTTCTCCTGATTTGGGGAGGGTGGGGTATTTTTGTATCTTAGGACTTACGCAAGTGTCACACCAAAAATCTGTTGTAGGGTGCGTCAGATATCAACAATCTGTTTATTTGCTGGTATGCAGTAGCAAAGCACCCTACCAATGTGCCAGTTGCGTAAGTCCTGTATCTTACAGCAAGTAGCTTTGAGTGAGGTACACCTGGTGCAGGCAAGATGCCCGCACCACGAGAGTTTTATTATTAATATCTGTACTTCATACAGCAAGTAGCTTTGAGTGAGGTACACCTGGTGCAGGCAAGATGCCCGCACCACGAGAGTTTTATTATTAATATCTGTACTTCATACAGCAAGTAGCTTTGAGTGAGGTACACCTGGTGCAGGCAAGATGCCCGCACCACGAGAGTTTTATTATTAATATCTGTACTTCATACAGCAAGTAGCTTTGAGTGAGGTACACCTGGTGCAGGCAAGATGCCCGCACCACGAGAGTTTTATTATTAATATCTGTACTTCATACAGCAAGTAGCTTTGAGTGAGGTACATCTGGTGCAGGCCAGATGCCCGCACCACAAGAGTTTTATTATTAATATCTGTACTTCATAATATCGGGAACTGCTGTATGAGTTTGAAATCTGCTATTAGATTCCTGATTTCTTCCAGGAGGGATCTCAATTCGTGATATCAAAATTTATAACTCAAAACCTGAATTTCCGTATTTTTCGGTAAATTCTGGGAGTTAATTACTATAGAGTCACTATTACTTCGGCGGATATTAACACCCTGCATTAAAGTCAAAAAATCATCTACTGGGGTGATGTCACACTGGTTTGTATCAGCGGCTGGAGTGCGGTAATGGGTGGGAATAACTAACTGAGGATTTAAGACGGTAATGGCTGCTTTTGCTTCTTGAGCATTGTAAGCTTTAGCACTACCACCTACGGGAATAAATAATACATCGGGACGACCCATGAGGATTTTTTGTTCTAGGGTCAGGGGTGCAGCACAGCCCCCTAAATGCAGTAAATTAAGTCCTGCTATGGTGAATTTCCAAGCCAGATTTTTCCCGAATCGTTTTCCATTGTGACGATCATGGTCTGTGGTAATTCCCTGAAAATTAACACCCCTAAATTCGTAAACCCCCGGTTGATAAACTAATTTGGGATTTCCCGGTAGTTCTTTTACATAACCTTCATCTAATAATTGACTACTAATTAATACCAAATCTGCCGCGACCTTTGGGGGACGATACTTAGCTGTACAGCCCAATGTCCGAAAGGGATTAATCAGAATTTTGACATTTCCAGTGGTGAATAAAAAGCAAGTATGTCCTAACCAATGAATTGATACACCGCTAGACTGAGCCTTTACTGAAACTGGCAGACCTAAGTTAGTCATTACAGAGGTTATTAAACCCGCCCCAGTATAGCCTATCAACTGTCGTCTTTTCATCTGTTTTTCCGTTTACAAGGTTCGCAGAAAATTTCTCAGCAATTCCTTACCCAAGGAAGTTAAAACACTTTCTGGATGAAATTGGACTCCTTGAATGTGAGGATAGTTCCGGTGTCTGACACCCATAATTGTACCATCTTCTACCCAAGCAGTAATTTCCAATACTTCTGGACAGGTTTCCCGCTCAATTACTAAACTATGATACCTGGTGGCGGTGAAGGGATTTTCTAACCCTTGAAAAATTCCTATTCCTTGGTGTGATACCTGGGAGGTTTTTCCGTGCATTAATTCTGGTGCAGAAACTATTTTACCACCGAAGACCTGACCAATACTTTGATGTCCTAAACACACCCCTAAAATCGGTAATTTTTCGCCAAATTGAGCGATCGCATCTAAGGAAATTCCCGCATCTTCTGGACGACCAGGACCGGGGGAAATGACTATTGCGTCTGGGTTTAAGGTTTTAATTTCATCTACAGTCATCTTATCATTTCGCACGATTTGGATATCATTGGCTACAGAGAAATCTGTGGCTAGTTCTCCGAAATACTGCACTAAATTATACGTAAAGCTGTCGTAATTATCAATAACTAATATCACAATTTTTGCCTAATTTCATTTTTCTTGAAAATATTTGAAAATATTCAAGACGTTTCCTAGAAACGTCTCTATTACAACCCGCTATCTAGAAATTGGACAGGATTAAAGTCGCTAAAGGAGGCAATAATAGTATAGTTGCGACTAATAATGCTACTAAAGCTGCTACAAGTACAGCCCCAGCCGCACAGTCTTTAGCAATTTTTGCCAATTCATGGTAGGATTGTTTGACGGTTAAGTCTACAATAGACTCAATGGCCGTATTCATTAACTCTAAGGTCAAAACTAACCCACTGGTAACAGCAATTATAGCTATTTCCACTGTTTCTAGACGTAAGAATAGACTCAAACTAATAGCCAAGGCGCAGACGGCTAAATGAATGCGAAAATTACGCTGGGTCTGAAAACCATAGATAATTCCAGCCCAAGCGTACTTAAAACTAACAAATAAATTAGAGGCAATTTGCCAGGAAAGTTCCCTGTCTTTAGACACAAGCGGTGGTAAGCTGTTACTTGTTGGTGATGACGAAAGTTTTGGGGACATAGATAAAAAAATATGATATATGACAGAGTAAGAATCTACCGATTTTCATAGCCGGATCAACTTTGAAGCAATTGTAGGCTATTTTAAATAGCGACACTATGAAGCAATCACTAAGATTCTTAATTTTAAATATACATATACTATACCTCTAAGTTAATAATCATACCTATCTTCTCAAGTAAGATAACTTGTTGCTGTAGCATTTCCATCAAACTCTGTTCATCAGGATGATCCCATCCTAACAAATGCAATAAACCATGAGCCGTTAACCAGGCTAATTCTGTGGATAAGCTATGTTCCTGCTGTTGTGCTTGTCGCTGTGCTGTATCTACAGAAACAATAATATCACCTAAATACAAGGGCATAGATCTGAGCATTTCCTCGCTTTGTGGTAAATTTGCTTCTAGAGATGCAAAGGCTAAAACGTCTGTAGGTTTATCCTGTTCACGGTATTGGGAATTGAGGGTTTGAATTTCTGTATCAGTTGTCAACCGCAAACTAACTTCATAACTAAGTGCAGTTGGTAGATAATCATTAAGAATTTCTAACCACTCCTGAAACCAATTTTCCCAAGTTTCGGGAGGAATTAGGGAAAAGTCGTCAAGACAATTTTCTAAATATAATTCCACTGGTAAAGGCACAATTTTTCCCCCTTAGCGGGTCAGATACGCTAAACCAACGAGGACAGATAATAGTCCTACAGCAGTTAACGCGAAGTGTTTGAGGGAAGTACCGCCTTTTCTAACCATGTTCCGCATGGCCAGCTTAACATAGCTGGGTTGGGGTTCTTTAGTAGGGGACTTGTCCATAGTTAATTTCTCCAATAATTTCCTTTATTACTTTAACAGGTTACGGGGAAATTAGGAGTCGGGAGTGCAGACTATTAACCTAAATTAAGCTATTACACAGCTAAATTAGACAATCCTCATATATAGCAATTCTCAACAAGACGTAAATACCTCTTTTTTTCTCTCTACCTCTGGGTTCTCTGTGTCCTCTGTGGTTCGTTCCCAAAAAGAGGATTGCTATTTTTAATCGCTGGCTATCCTGATTCTGATAGTATAACTAAGCGTCCCCTGCTTTCCCTAAGCTTCTACTATCTGATTTTCTTGTCTTAAATAGGCTTGGATAAACATATCAATCTCACCATTCATGATGTCGGTAATGGCTGTTGTTTCTACGTTTGTACGCAGGTCTTTAACCATCTGATAAGGATGAAATACATAGTTACGGATTTGATTACCCCAGGAGGCTTCTACCATATCACCGCGAATTTCCGCTATTTCTTGGGCGCGTTGTTCTTTGGCTATAATTAGTAGTTTAGCTTTGAGACGGGCTAGGGCTTTTTCTTTGTTTTGCAGTTGTGACCGTTCTTCTGTACAACGGACTGCTATCCCTGTGGGAATGTGAACTATGCGGACTGCGGTTTCTACTTTGTTGACGTTTTGTCCACCTTTACCACCAGAACGGGTGGTGGTAATTTCTAAATCTTTTTCGGGAATGTCTAATTTGACGGTATTATCTATTTGTGGCATCACTTCAACTCCCGCAAAACTGGTTTGTCGTTTACCGTTAGCATTAAAGGGAGAAATTCGTACTAAGCGATGAGTACCCATTTCAGAACGCAAATAACCATAGGCGTAGCGTCCGGTTATTTCTAGGGTGGCGGATTTAATACCCGCTTCGTCACCTTCGGATTCTTCTGCTAAGGTAACTTTATAACCATGATCTTCTCCCCAACGGGTATACATCCGCATTAACATAAATGCCCAGTCTTGCGCGTCTGTACCACCTGCACCAGCGTTAATTGTTAGGACTGCACTTTTATCGTCGTAGGGTCCAGAAAGTAGTTGTTGTAATTCCCATTGATCTAGATCATGATTGAGTTTGTTAATGGTAGACTCGGCTTCTTGCAATAGCGCTGTGTCTGTTTCTAGTTCCAATAGTTCAACAACTACCCTAGTATCGTCTAAATGGGAATGCCACTGGTAATATTGCTCTAAATGGGATTTTAGATCATTGAGTTCTTGTAGGGTGTTTTGGGCTTGGGTTTGGTCTTCCCAAAATTCTGTTTGGGCGGAAATTTGTTCTAAGTCGTGAATTTTGGCTTGGAGTGCGGGTACGTCAAAGATAGTCCTGGGTTTTACCCAGGCGGCTAGACAATGTTTCGATTTCGCGTTTTAGTTCTAATACGTCCATAATTTTGGCTACTGGCAGGGATGTGATATCTTTCTCAGTTAATTGGATAACTGGCATTTCATATTCTACTGGATTTTGGTCAGAAGAAAGAAGGGTTTACAATTTTATCATAGATTTTGGGTTAGGGCATTTTGGGCTTTTGTGCGGGCTTCTATAGCTTGTTGGTAGTCTGGTTTATATTCTATAGCTTTATCGTAGGATGCGATCGCCTCTTTGTATTGTTGCATATTTAATAGCGCATTGCCGCGACTATACCAACTTTCATAATGATTTGGTTTATAACGGATAGCTTTATTATAGGATGCGATCGCTTCTGGATATTTTTGCAAACTATATTGTGTATTTCCCAGATTATACCACAGTAAATAATCATTTCCCTTTAAGGAAACAGCTTTTTTATAAGATTCTATGGCTTCTGGATAGCGTTTAACTTGATGTAATGCCCAACCCCGATTATACCATACTTGATACCGTCGAGGATTGGATTTAATCACTTGGTTAAAAGAATCAATGGCCTCTGGATATCTACGTAATGTCATCAATACATTACTTTTTGATAACAAAGCGGCAAAGTTACCCTGATTGTATTGTAGCACCTGATCATAAGCTTGCAGAGCAAATTCATAACGATTTAAATTCACCGAACAATTACCTAAATTATACAAAGCTAATTCATGATCTGGTTTTAATTCTATGGTTTTTTTGTAAGCTGTAATTGCTTCCTCATACTGTTTAAGATTTTGTAATGCCAATCCTTTTTTGTACCATAATTCAGAATTATCAGGTTGTAAATTAATTGCTTGTTCATAAGCCTTAACTGCATTATTATAGTTATTAATTTTTATAAAAACATCCCCTTTAGCTTGCCAAACTTGAGGAGCATCATTTTTGAGTTCTAAAGCTTTATCAAAAGTGGCAAGTGCTTCTGAATAACGTTTGAGATTTACTAAAACCAACCCGCGATTATTCCAAGCTTCTAAATAATCAGGTTGAAGTTGAATAGCTTTATCATAGACTATTAAAGCTTGTTCATATTTCTTTAGTTGAAATAATGCTTGACCTTGACCATACCAAGCTTGAGGATAATCAGGTTTAATATCTCCGGCTTTTTCATAAATTGTTAAAGCCTCTTGATAGCGTTGTAATTGCAGCAGAGTATTTGCCTGATGATATAATTCTATAGCATTTTTATTATTCAGGCGATTAATTATAAATATTCCACCTACAGCACCAATAACTAACACAAATATCCCCAAGGGTAATTTCCAGAATATCCCTTTTTTAACTTGAGAATTTTTAACTTGATTTGGTAAAGTTGCGGGAGAAAAAACTATTGTTTCCGATGTATTTTTATGCAAATTTTGTAAAGCTTGTAATGCTATTGTCGCAGAGGCATAACGTTGTCGAAAATCATAACATACCATTTGATTTAAAAATTGAGCAAATTCTGGGGATACCGTGGCGGAATTTTGCCAAATAATTTCATTAGTTTCGGGATCTTTTTCTAATTGTTCAGGGGATAATCCTGTTAAAGCTTGAATAGCAATAATTCCCAAAGCATAGATATCACTACTAAATTTGGGTGTTCCTTGTGCCTGTTCTCCAGGAGTATAACCTGGTGTGCCAATAGCGACAGTAGATTTAGTAGTATCCGGGGAATTTACTAATTTAGTCGTAATTTGTTTAACTGCACCAAAATCAATTAAAATTAGTTTACCATCTTGTTGTCGTCTCAGAATATTCCGAGGGTTAACATCACGATGAATTACTTTTTGTTGATGTACAAAATCCAAAATTTCTAAAATTTCTTGTACTAGGGAAATTACCTGATTTTCAGTAAAAATTGTACCTGGTCTTAATTCTTGACTAAGGTTATTACCTACAATAAGTTCTTGCACCAGATAAAATTCGGCATTTTCTTCAAAGTAAGCTAAAAGTTGGGGAATGCGGTCATGAGTCCCTAATTTATATAAAACTTGGGCTTCTGTGTCAAACAACCTTCTGGCTATTTCCAAAGTAGCAATATCACTAGACTGAGGTTTAAGTTTCTTAACTACACAATGCGGTAAACCGGGTAAATGCGTATCATTAGCAACATAAGTTTCGCCAAATCCGCCACCTCCCAGGTAATTGGTAATTTGGTATCTGCCCACAAGGGTGTTTCCTAGCATTTTATGAGCCTATTTGAATAATATGTTATATTATGACTATTTTGCCACAGAAAAATGAGAAGATTTTAATTTTCCAATGCCAAATTATAAGCTTTAACTAACAAATCAATGCCGGTAATTGCTCCACCCACAACAACAGCATTAGAGCCTAAATCTAAGGCTTTTTTGGCCATTTGTGGTGAAGAAATACCACCCTCACAAATCACAAAAGTGTCAAGATTTTCTACTATTTTAGTCAGTAATTCCCAACCAGGAGGAGAAAAGTCTTGAGTTTCCCCAGTGTAGCCAAAAAGAGTAGTTCCCACAATATCCGCACCTGCATTAACAGCTAATTGTGCTGCTTGATATGTATCTACATCTGCCATAACCGGCTTATTTAGTTGATCATGAATCAAATTAATAATATTTGTTAACTTTTCATCACCGGGACGATATCTAGTAGTAGCATCTATAGCTATAATATCAGCACCTGCTGCTGCTACGGCCACAGCGTGATGAAATTGTGGTGTAATATATACATCAGAACCAGTTATTACTTGTTTCCAAAGTCCGATAATGGGAACTTGGACTTTTTTCCGCACCGCTTGGATATGAATAGGTGTGTCAATTCTCACTCCTATAGCCCCATTATTCACTGCTGCTTGTGCCATTGCAGAAATTACATAAGGATCATGTAATGGGGAGTTTATGGGTGCTTGACAGGAAACGATTAATCCTTTTGGTAAGTTAGTCATGTTTTATTTTTGATTGTAAGTTAACTTGGGTGATTAGGAGGATGTGCTAAAAAGATTAATGTTTATTAAGATGAATATCATGTAATGCTGTCAGTTATCTAATTTAAGCTTATTTGCTAACTTCTTATCTAAGGTTATTAACTCAAGTCCATGATACTTGGTAGTTGCAGCAATAATAGAATCAGGCAGTTTCGTTTTGTGAGTATATCTAAAATTGATAGTCTCATTTTCAATTGCTGGTGTAATTGTTAAATATGTCATACGACTTAATAAAAATACAATAGCTTCTTTTTCTGTGGGTGTTATAGATGGAAAACTCAATAACTCCATGGGAGTTATTGCACTATAAGCACATTCACCAATTTGAATTTGCCTATCGTTTAAAATATCCAAAATTATTAAATCGCGTTGAAGCAAACCAATCACGATATTTGTATCTAACAAATACTTAATCCCATTCATCGCGTAATGCTCTTTGTAAATTTAACGGATCTTGATTTTTGAAAGTTGGAAATTCAGGCAAATCATTAACTATATCAACTAATAATTGAGATGATTGTTTTTGTTGCTCTTCTAATAACATTTTTTCCACAGCTTTCTGTACTAATAGCTGCATATCAGGCATTTCCAAAAGTTGTTTTCCCAATTCATCAGGTAACTCAATTTTAACTTGCATAAAATCCTCCATTAAAACGGCGGTTTAATTCTTAATTCTTCACAGAAGAATACAATTATAGCATCTGTGACCTGACAGTGAATTTATTTATTGCCTCATTTAATGCTAACGTAAAAAGCCTAATTTGTAAACTCGAAATTTTCGTTAATTCCTTAATTTTACTGGCACAATCTCAACTATCTAAATGTTGTATGGTTGAAAATTTATATTTAACGTAAGTTATTAGTTAGGTAAACTGTCAGAATCAGGATATACAGGATGAAAACAGGGATTTTATCACTAATTACCTATTATCAGCTTTAACTAGATAACTAGCAATTTCAGTTATTTAATGGTAATTTGTCCGTTCATTAACATGGGAAGCAACCAATCTCTTAATTGGGTTTGTTTAAAAATATCTGTAAAAATATTATTTTCTGAATTATAAACCGCATTTTTTAGCGATAAGTATTCATAACTTAATCGCTGTAAATGTAGAATTGATGGCAGTTTTACCCTAGAATTTTCGTTAAAAGTCATAAGATAACAAGGTTTTCAGACTGATATGGAAATACCGTGATAATTATTCCAGACTATGGTAATTATACCATAGATAAATCACTTAGTTAAAGTGCGATTCTAATAATTTTATCTAATTTCCATGGATGACAGTATAGCTCGTCTTTCACCCCGTTTTTCACCTTCTCTGAAAATCTGCTGATACCAAGGAAACTCTTATAATATTACCATATCCCACCTCAGGATTTGTGGAAACGCTATCTAGTACAATAGTAGGGGGTGTTGGGTTTTGTTCCCATTGCTTTGCAACGCTAACGCGAACAACCCAACCTACAATAAATGTTATGTCATTATTAATCACCAATTATGCACCGTATAAATGCTACTGCTGGAGGCTGGAATCAGTCGGAGGGTTTATTTTTCTTAGAACAAACTATAGCACCATTTGTATTGATTACAGCAGCAGATACTGATATTCAAACTCTAGGAACTGTAGTTTCTAAATTACCTGATGAATTTCCAGAAATTCGAGTCGCTAATTTATTACAACTACAACAACAAGTAAGTATAGATGATTATAGCGAACAAGTATTAGAATCAGCGCAAGTAATTGTTCTGCGTCTTATTGGTGGAAGTTCTTATTGGAATTATGGTCTAGAAGTTATACAGGAAATTGGAGAACGTAATGGTACAACCTTAATTATAATGCCAGGAGATGACGGACTTGATCTTGATTTAATCTCTAAATCTACAATTGCTCCAGAAATTGTCCAGAAAATCTGGCAATATTTTCAAGAAGGTGGTACAGAAAATTTCCTCAATGCTTTAAAATTTATCGCTGATACGGCTTTATTAACAGAATTTAATCCTCTACCTCCACAACCTGTTCCCCGTGTGGGTTTGTATGAGTGGAAAGAAGAAAAAAAAGAACTTTTACCAATTCAGCCTAAAGTTGGGATTTTGTTTTATCGCGCTCATTATTTATCAGGAAATACTAAAGTTATTGATGCTTTGTGTAATGCTTTGTTAGAGAAAAATTTACAACCTGTACCAGTTTTTGTCTCTTCATTGCGTGAACCGGGTGTAAGTGATAAATTATGTGCATGGTTTACAGATGAAGATGGGGTAAATATTAGTTTATTAATGAATACCACTAGTTTTTCCCTAGCGCAATTAGAAACAGAAACACCGCTTGAACTTTGGGAAAAATTAGATGTCCCGGTTTTGCAAGTAATTCTTTGTGCTAGTTCCATTGAACAATGGGAATCAGAATCACAAGGTTTAACACCCCGTGATATTGCTATAAATGTGGCTTTACCAGAAGTAGACGGACGGATTATTAGTAGGGCTGTATCCTTCAAAACTTTGCAAGCTCGAAATCACAAATTAGAAACCGATATTGTAGTTTATGAACCCTTGAGCGATCGCATTGAATTTGTCACCCAACTGGCTGCAAATTGGGTACGATTGCGGGTAAAAATGCCCTCAGAACGGCAAGTAGCCTTAATTTTAGCAAATTACCCCAACACCAACGGAAGGCTGGCCAATGGCGTAGGATTGGACAGTCCTGCCAGTTGTGTGGAAATTCTCAAAGCTTTAAAATTAGCTGGTTATGAAGTAGGAAATATTCCCGAAACTGGAGAGGAATTAATTCAAATTCTCACATCTGGTGTTACAAATGATCCCGAAGGAAGAGACTGGAAACCAATAAATCAAAGTCTTTCAGCAGCCGAATATCAAAAATATTTTGCTACTTTACCTGCAAATATACAACAGGAAATTATTGAACGGTGGGGAGCAGTAGAAACAATTGAAAATTGGGCAATTTCGGGAATTAAATTTGGTAATATTTTTGTAGGTGTTCAACCATCAAGAGGTTATGATCTTGATCCGAGTTTGAATTATCATGCACCAGATTTAGAACCAACACATAATTATTTAGCCTTTTATCATTGGCTGCGGGAATCTTTGGCTGCGGATGCGATAATTCATCTAGGAAAACATGGTAACTTAGAATGGCTACCGGGTAAAAGTGTTGCCTTATCTAATAATTGTTATCCAGAAATTGCCTTGGGACCAATGCCCCATTTATATCCATTTATTGTCAATGATCCTGGTGAGGGTTCACAGGCTAAAAGACGCGCCCAAGCAGTAATTATTGATCACTTAACACCGCCCATGACAAGGGCGCAATTATATGGAGGATTGCAACAAGTAGAAAACCTCATTGATGAATATTACGAAGCCGAAAGTTTAGATCCTTCCAGATTAGCAATAATTAGCGATCGCATCAAAGAATTAGTCATCAAAGAAAACCTATATAAAGACTTAGGAATTACCAACCCCAAAGACATCACCAACTTTGAAACCTTAATCTTAAACTCCCTAGACGGTTACTTGTGCGAACTCAAAGAAGCCCAAATCCGCGACGGCCTACACATATTCGGCCAATGTCCCCAAGGAACCCAACTAAGAGATTTAATAGTAGCGATCGCCCGCATCCCCAACCGCTATTCTATAGGTATTACCCGCACCATAGCCAAACAATGGGGTTTAGACATAGATCCCCTCACCGACGACCTTTCCACCCCCCTCTCCGCGCATCTGCGCCTCTGTGAGAGACTTAAATCCTGTCATATCATTGGGGATGTCGTTGAACTCCTAGAAATAGAAGCCGCCCATTTAGTAGAAAAAATCATAGCCGGAACAGAAAACCAAAACTGGATTAGCGACAAACTCCTCCCGTCCCTGCAAAAAACTAGTGAAGAAATCACCAACCTGCTCCGGGGACTTGACGGAAAATACGTTAAAAGTGGTGCTTCCGGCGCACCGACACGCGGCCGTCCCGAAGTTCTGCCCACAGGTAAAAACTTTTACGCTGTTGATATTCGTGCCATTCCCACGGAAACGGCCTGGGATATTGGGAGAAAAGCGGCTGAAACCCTGATTGAAACCTACACCCAAGCAAATGGAGAATATCCTAAAACTCTCGCTTTATCGGTTTGGGGTACGGCTACCATGCGGACTGGTGGTGATGATTTAGCGGAGGCTTTAGCTTTACTCGGTGTTAAACCTGTGTGGGATGGTGTAGCGCGACGGGTGATAGATTTTGAAATATTACCTTTGGCGGTTGTGGGTCGTCCCCGTGTGGATGTTACTCTGAGAATATCGGGTTTTTTCCGGGATGCTTTTCCTAATTTAATCACTTTATTTGATCAAGCTGTAAAAGCGGTTTCAGCTTTAAATGAACCCCCTGATCAAAATCCCCTCGCAGATATGGTTCGTCAAGAAACTGAACAATGGACTCAACAGGGTTTATCTTTAGATGTAGCACAAGAGCGATCGCAATATCGCGTTTTTGGTTCTCAACCTGGCGCTTATGGGGCGGGACTCCAAGGTTTAATGGCTTCCCAAAATTGGCAAAATGACGAGGATTTAGCTCAAGCTTACACAAATTGGAGCGCTTACGCCTATTCTTCTGGTCAGGAAACAGGGAATAAGAATGTGGAAGCTTTTGAACAACGTTTAAAGCAAATGCAAATCGTCCTCCACAATCAAGATAACCGCGAACATGATTTACTTGATTCTGATGATTATTATCAATTTCAAGGTGGTTTAACCGCCGCTGTGCGTTCTCTTCAGGGTAAAAATCCCGAAACCTATTTTGGCGATAATTCCAATACACTCCAGCCCAAAATTCGCCAACTGAGTTCAGAAATTGCCAGGGTGTACCGAACGCGAGTCGTTAATCCTAAATGGATAGCTGGAGTTATGCGTCACGGTTATAAGGGTGCATTTGAAATGGCCGCAACGGTAGATTTTCTTTTCGCTTACGATGCTACGGCCCAATGTGTGGAGGATTATATGTATCAAGGTGTCTTTGAAGCATATTTAGAAGATGCCACTGTTTGTGAATTTATTCACAACAAAAACCCTTGGGCGTTACGTGATATTGCGGAAAGACTACTAGAGGCAAACCAGCGCGGTTTATGGCAGAATGTGGCTATACAAACACTAGAAAACCTCCGCAATTTAGTCCATCAAGCAGAAGCCACCATTGAAGAAAAATAACTGACCAATTGGTAATGGGTAATTGGTAATTGGTAATGGGTAATGGGTCATGGGTAATGGGTAATGGGTAATTGGTAATGGGTAATTGGTAGTTAATTTCTGTCACCTGTCACCTGTAACCTGTCACCTGTAACCTGTCCCCGTGGCGTAGCACCTGTAACCTGTCCCCGTGGCGTAGCACCTGTCACCTGTAACCTGTAACCTGTCACCTCTAACCTGTAACCTGTAACCTGTCACTTCCCTTAGTTTCTAAATAGGCATTAATGCCCTTTGGCACTTAGGGCATACAGCATGAATGGTCATTTGACAATCTAATAAATGGTAACCTTCTTTTTGCGCTGTTTTTCCCCCAATTTTTAAAATAGAGTCATTTTTAAACTCGATGGTCGAGTTACAGCGCACACAAATGAGGTGATGATGATGATGGGGATAAGGTTGATTGATTTCATAATGTTTATGTCCTTCCCCCAATTCTAACTCCCGCAAAATCCCCATTCTCGCCATTAACTTTAAAGTCCGGTAGATAGTTGATAAACTAATACCTTCACCGTCAGTCTCTAAGCGATGATAGAGATCCTCTGCACTTAAATGCTCACCTTGGGGGAGTTCTTGAAAAATATGTAGAATTGTTTCCCGCTGTGGAGTTAAACGCCAACCACGGTCGTTTAGTTCTGCTTTGAGTGAACCAGTTGTGTAGACAGTCATACTAAATTTTCTCAACAAAGCTCATTAATTGAGAATATAACAAATCTTTGTCCCAATTTGCAACAATCATTGCTTATTGAGAATATTTACTAGTTGACAGGGGACTCTTAACTGGGGACAGGTGACAGGGGACAGGTGACAGGGGACAGGGGACAGGGGACAGGTGACAGGGGACAGGGGACAGGGGACTCTTAACTGGGGACAGGTGACAGGGGACAGGGGACAGGGGACAGGGGACAGGGGACAGGGGACAGGTGACAGAAATTAACTACCCATTACCCATTACCCATTACTTTCTAACTTAAAGACTCTAGATAGTCGCGGACAAGGTTACGGCGCTTGGGTTGACGAAGTTTCTGCAAAGCCTTTGATTCAATTTGTCTCACTCTTTCTCGTGATAGGTCAAGGGCTCGGCCAATTTCTGATAAAGAGTAAGAATGACCATCGGACAAGCCGAAGCGCATGGAAACAACATCACGCTCCCGGTCGGTTAAATCGTCCAGAAGACTATACAAATCTTTATGTAAAGATTCCCGCATTAAGGTCTCTTCAGGGGTAATGTTATCAGTTTCTAGCAATTCCCCCAATTCAGTATCTTTATCTTTTCCTACTTTGGTTTCTAAAGACACAGAACGAGGAACTCTCAATAACACTTCCCGGACTTGGGCTGGTGTCATATCTAACTCAATTGCCAGGTCTTCTAAAGTAGGTGTGCGACCTTTTTCTTGGGCAATTTTCCGTTGCGCCTTTTTAATTTTGTTCAGTTTTTCGGTAATATGGACAGGAAGGCGAATGGTACGACTAGAAGTAGCGATCGCTCTGGTAATTCCTTGACGAATCCACCAATAAGCATAGGTACTAAAACGATAACCTTTAGTGGGGTCAAATTTCTCAACGGCTCGTTCTAAACCTAAAGTCCCTTCTTGAACTAAGTCTAACAATTCCAAACCACGATTTTGATATTTTTTCGCCACAGATACCACCAAACGCAAATTCGCTTTAATCATCTGGGATTTAGCTTGTAGTCCTTGACTTTGAATTTGCTCTAGTTCTTCCACGGTTAACTGAGCGATTTCTGCCCAGCGTCTCTTACCATTTGCTAAGGTGGGTTTGAGATCGGATAATTTTATCCCCGCAGTGGCCGCCCACCGTTCTAAAGAAGGGCGGTGTCCTAACTCCGAAGCCAAACGCTCCTGGACTTCAATTAATCGCAAATAAGGGATAATTGTTGCATCTCCCTCCTGGGCTGCTAAACTAAGCACTACTCGCATCCGTAAGTTTCGCTGTACTTTTTGAGCTTCGGAAACTTCTTCATCTTTTCCTAATAACCGGACTCGACCAATTTCTTGCAGATAGAGACGAACTAGGTCTGTACTGTTGCGGTTAACTTGAGCGGGTAAATCAGATTCAACTACAGGGATATCTAAATCTGGTAAATCATCTAGGGATAACTCACTTTCATCACTACTGATTTCGAGATCCATAGGTACGCTTTGATTTTCGCTATCGTAGTCGGTATTTTTATAAACGGATGTTGCTGGCATAATGTCTCAAGTTGCTCCAGGTAACAATAAATTAAGGGCAGTTAAAATTAGGATCAAATCAACGGTTGCTATTCCGTAATTTCTCATCAAATAAAACAGTTTAGTCTTCGATGTACAATTAGTGGCAAAACTTTGTACTAGTGTAAGTAGGCATAAAGGAAGAAAACTTAATTTATCAGCTTTTGCACCTTTTTTAAACTTGATAGTTATTTTTGCCGCACTCGACTGCCTGAAAAGAATATATTTTAACGATTTTTTCCGTTGTAATAGCATCAGGAACTAATAGCTATTCTAATTTTCAGTCCAACTTTCAATTAGAAGTTACCTACTAGTCAAAATTACCATTTTTAGAGATATTTACAGTGATTTTTCTAACTGATTATAGTGTCAAAAACATACTTTTGATCATGATGTTTATAAACTACATGGTCATATTTACATCATTCAAAACGTAATTTCCTGACAATTTGGCAAATTCTTTCCGGGACTGAAAGCAGTAATCATTTAATTTTCATTGCAGACCTGACTCTGTAAGCATTTTACCTTTACTTACCACATTTGTTCTTTGGGAAAATCATCAAATTCCGGTTTAATATCTCGTAACATAAGTTGATCTAATGCTTGTTGAGGTGTAACTTCTCCTTCCAGTAGTTGATAAACTTGTTCGCTAATAGGAATAGCAATACTTCGTTGTTGTGCAATTTCCATTAATACCCGACAAGTGTTTACACCTTCCGCTATTCCAGGAAGACCCGCTAAAATTTCTTTGAGCGTTTTTCCATGAGCTAACTGATAACCAAGTTGATAATTGCGACTTAAAGGGCTGTTACAGGTAGCCAGTAAGTCTCCTAGACCGGATAAACCATAAAATGTTTCCGTTTTCGCGCCTAAATTCTTACCAATTCGCACTATTTCGGTTAAGCCACGGGTGACTAAAGCGGCTTTAGCATTTGTTCCTAAGTTTAGCCCATCACATACACCAGCAGCGATCGCTATTACATTTTTTAGCGTTCCTCCTAATTCTACTCCCACAGGGTCAGGATTAGTATAAACACGAAAACGACTGGAAGAAAATACTAATTGTACACTTTGGGCGGCATTGATATTTTTACTAGCTACTACGGTTGCTGCTGGTAATTCCCGGACAATTTCCTGGGATAAATTCGGACCTGATAAGACAACAACGGGATGATTAGGAAAAATTTCTTGCCAAATTTGCGAAGGTGTGTATGTTGTTTTGGGTTCTAATCCTTTAGTTGCGGTGACAAAGATTGTCTCTGGAGACACAGGAGAAGATTGTACCACAGAAGCTACATCTCTTACTCCTTGCATAGAAATAGCTGATAAGACTATGTGGGCATTTTCCAGTACACTGACTAAGGATTGTGATCCCTGACGTGACCATAAATGCACCTGATTACCATTAATTGCTGCTAATTTGGCCAGGGCTGTACCCCAAGCACCAGCACCAAGAATCACGACAGATTTTACACTTTGACTCACTTCGATTCACTCATGGAGAATAGGGAATAGGTGTTAAGAAGCGACCACCAGGGGTTACCTTGGATAACGTTTCATTAATTCTCTGACTTGCTCTGCATGATAGGAGCTTCTTGTCAATGGTGAAGAAACAACTTGTAAAAATCCTAATTCTTCTCCAAAAGTTTGCCAAGCTGCAAACTGTGTTGGCGTAATAAAATCAGATACTTGCAAGTGTTTTTGAGTAGGTTGGAGATATTGCCCAATTGTCAAAATATCACAATCTACCCTTCTGAGGTCTTCCATAACTTGACGCACTTCTGCGTCTGTTTCACCTAAACCGACCATAATACCAGATTTTGTGTAAGTTTTAGGAGAAATTTGCCGGGAGCGTTGTAATAATTCCATAGTCCGCTCATAATTACCTTGGGGACGCACACGACGATATAAACGGGAAATAGTTTCTGTATTGTGGTTCAGTACCTCTGGTTTAGCTTGGAGAATTATCTCTAAAGCTTGCCAATTACCGCATAAATCAGGAATTAATACTTCTATGGTAGTATGAGGTGAAATATCATGAATAGCATGAATACATTTAACAAATTGAGACGCACCACCATCAGGTAAATCATCTCGATTCACGGAAGTAATCACGACGTGATTAAGCTGCATTCTGCTGACTGCTTCCGCTAGTCTTATAGGTTCAGTGGGATCTAAGGGCTGGGGTTTTTTTTCAAAGTCAATATCACAGTAAGGACAAGCTCTGGTGCAAGCAGGACCCATAATCAAAAATGTAGCAGTACCAGCATTGAAGCATTCACCAATGTTAGGACAAGAAGCTTCTTCGCAAACGGTATTCAGGGCTAAATCCCGCAAAATCTCCTTAACGTTACCAACACGCTCCCATTGAGGTGCTTTTACCCGCAACCAGTCTGGTTTTACAGTCACAGTCTACTTTTACCATTTTAGTTATACAAGTCTTATCCTAGCAAGCAAAGACATCTCCGGCGGCAGAAAAATTTGTTATTTTTTGCTAATTGTGGTATGATGGTTCTAAATTACCATTTCTATGGCGGGATGTGGCGCAGCTTGGTAGCGCACTTCGTTCGGGACGAAGGGGCCGCTGGTTCGAATCCAGTCATCCCGATTTACTGTTATTGTCACTTGCCAAAGATAATCAACTGCGTTTGTCTAAATTAATTGATTATACCAGAGAACAAGTTAGGACTCTCTATCGTTCTACTATAGAAATACAACAACGCTGGGCTGTTCCTGAAGAACGGGCAGAAATTATTGATTTACTGGCAGATAGGGGAATTGATTTTGATGAGTTAAAAGCAGTAACTAATCTTTCCGAAGCTGATCCTTTTGATTTATTATGTTATGTAGCCTTTGATGCTCCGGTGTTGACTTGCAAACAACGGGCTGAAA
The DNA here is from genome assembly GCF_014696755.1 of Anabaena sp. FACHB-1391. Taxonomy (NCBI): domain Bacteria; kingdom Bacillati; phylum Cyanobacteriota; class Cyanophyceae; order Nostocales; family Nostocaceae; genus Anabaena; species Anabaena sp. FACHB-1391. Next base: position 20,147 of record NZ_JACJQS010000053.1, read on the forward strand.
GGTTGCGTCGTGGTAAGTCTGACTTTTTTGAACAATATGGGGAGGAAGCCAGGGCAATTTTAGAGATTCTTTTGGATAAGTATGCTGAAAAGGCTGTTGAGGAGTTTAATATTACCACGACTTTTAAGGCTAATCGGGAGTTTGCTAATTATGGTAATGTAATTGAAATTGCTGAACGGTTTGGGGGTGTTCAGGAGTTGAGGGACGCGGTAAATCAGTTACAAAGTTTACTTGATTCAGCATAGGAGTTAATGATGTTTACGGAAGAATATATTAAAGATATACATTTTCAAACTGAGGAACAAAATCAGCGCGACATTGCTAAGGAACAGAAGGCCAAAGGGGACGCTATTTACTGGGCAATTTATAATCTTGACGGCAAAAATCCCAATAATCAGACGGATTTTGAACATTTAGCGCCTGAGCAACTGGTAAATGATATCCTAGAGAAAGATCGGCGGGTTGCTGGAATTATGTCTGAGATTAAAGCAATTTTGGAGCAGTGACAATGTTAGGTTTACTAGAAAAGTTGAGTTGCTGGGAAGAATTAACAAGTCAATCAGTATTAGATAATGTTGATTCTGACCAGATTTTACTGATGAATGGGATTAACTGGAATATATATGAGAGCCTGTTACAGCGATTTGAAAGTATTTCTCATTATCGCTTTAAATATTTAGAAGGTACTTTAGAAATAATGTCTCCTAGTCGTCGTCATGAGTTTGATAAAAAGATTATTGCTTTATTATTAGAAACTTATTTTATAGAAAAAGATATTGATTTTTATCCTTTAGGTTCAACTACTTTTAGAAGGGAAGCAGCCGCTAGAGGTATTGAACCGGATGAATGTTATTGTTTTGATTCTGAAAAATCTGTTCCTGATTTGGCTATTGAGGTGGTTGTGACGAGTGGGGGAATTGATGATTTATTAATTTATCAAGGTTTGGGTGTACCGGAAGTTTGGTTTTGGCAGAATCATCAATTTTCGTTATATTTTCTCCGGGGTGATAAGTATGAGAAAATATTAAAAAGTGAATTTTTACCGGGTTTAGATTTAACTCTGTTGGCAAGTTTGCTTTTGTCTGGTGGAAAACCAAAGGATTTAATCTCAAAGTTCCGTGAAGACATCCGTCGGGGCGATTCGTGAATTGCCACTACGAATATACAAATATACAACCCACATTCCGCACCCCAAACTGTCACAGAGGTAAATTACGTAGAGAAAAAATTAAAGAGAGCATCAAAACAAACATATAAAGTGAAAAAAGGCATTTGAGAAACAGTAAA
>NZ_JACJQS010000054.1:0-21002 GCF_014696755.1 Anabaena sp. FACHB-1391
TTTTATTGTCCAAGTTTTCACAATTAAGCCGTCAGGAGATAGAAGCAATGTTTTTAGTGAGTGATATTAAGCAAACAAGGGTCTATCAAGAAGCAAAGCAGGAGGGGAGACAGGAGGGGAGACAGGAGGGGAGACAGGAGGGGAGACAGGAGGGGAGACAGGAAGGTAAAAAAGATGAAGCAACAAACTTACTGCTAAGGATATTATCTAAACGGTTTGGAAAGTTAGGAGATAGTTATATTCAAAATATTAACAGTTTGAATATAGAACAACTGGAAAAGCTAGGAGAAGCATTATTAGATTTTACAGATATTAATGATTTAGAAACATGGTTAAAATCACCAGATAAATAAGCTTATTTAATTGTCAGAATCAGGATATCCAGGATTTTAGGATTTACAGGATGTTATTGAATGATTTTTGGTGGGGAGTTGGTGATTTTTAATCGTTCATTTCTTCTACATGAAGTGTCATTACATATTGAAGTGATGTAATTTTTTCTCTTATTCTTTGTAATATTTCATCGAACATGACATGATTTATGTTGGTTTTCAGGATAGTTTAGGTAATGATAATATCACAATCCTGTACATCCTTTAATCCTGGACATCCTGATTCTGACAATTGAGAATTTCAGATACCCAACAACTTTTAATAATCTTCTCATTTATCACATTAAGTAGGTTGGCGTTAAAAATTGTCGTTATGACAAGGAAACTCTTAACTCTTAACTCTTAACTAGGAAGAGGTTTTGGGCAACTTTACTGTTCGTTACTTATGTCGGTTTTTTCCGTTCATCTACTTATGGGTGCATAACCTAATGGTATACTGTCCGTTCTGTAGTGGGGTGTTAGGTGTCCAGGCTTGCATATTCTCTGAATCAGGATTTACAGGATTGGGAGAGGAATTAAAAACTAGTATAACATCCGCGTTCATTCGCGTTCATCTGCGTTTAATTATCAGAATCAGGATGTTCAGAATTTAAAGATGTTCAGGATGATAATAATGTACTGGATTTTGGTGGATTTTTGGCAGATGAATGAAAATAATGATGTTAATAGTTGAAAAGTTTAATATATATGCGCGGACATATTTCTACTCTTAACATTAGTGTAAACGAAAATTTTCGCCTTGTCAAGTCCTCAAGTAAAATATTTTGTCTGATAGCGAAGCGTGGCGTTAGCCATATCAGGATGTTCAGGATTTAAGAATTTACAGGATGCAGTTTATAAACTGGCGCTGAGGATTTTTGGCAGATGAATGAAAATAATGATGTTAATAGTTGAAAAGTTTAATATATATGCGCGGACAGATTTCTACTCTTAACATTAGTGTAAACGAAAATTTTCGCCTTGTCAAGTCCTCAAGTAAAATATTTTGGGAATCCTTGCCGATATTGCCAATGGGGCATACAATTTGCCTTTTCTCGTATATAATAGTAGATTGTGTTGAATTAAAGCCATCCCATGCCTAAACTAAAGACTCGCAAGGCTGCGGCCAAGAGATTCCGCGCCACCGGTAGCGGTAAAATTGTCCGCCGTAAACCTTTCAAAAATCACTTATTAGAGCATAAATCTTCTAGCAAAAAGAGCAATATGTCAAAAATGGCAGTTGTTCATGAACGGGACGAAGAGAACGTGCGCTTAATGCTTCCATATTTGTAAAAGACACAGGTACTAAGATATGACTCGGGTAAAACGCGGTAATGTAGCTCGTAAACGCCGCAATAAAATTCTCAAATTAGCTAAAGGTTTTCGTGGTTCTCATTCCACTTTGTTTAGAACTGCTAATCAACAGGTAATGAAGGCGCTAAGAAGCGCTTACCGCGATCGCAAAAAGAAAAAGCGTGATTTTCGTCGTCTGTGGATAGCACGTATTAATGCAGCTTCCAGACAACACGGTTTAAGCTACAGCCGTTTAATTGGCAATTTGAAAAAGGCCAATGTGGAACTAAATCGCAAAATGTTGGCACAATTGGCAATTCTTGATCCGGCAAGTTTTGCTAAAATTGCAGAGTTGGCACAATCAGTTAACAGATAAAGGTGGCAACGGATGAATAACGGATGTAACAAATGGCCACTTCGGAAAATTGAAAATTAAAAATCAAGAAGTTTTTTGCAGTTTTTAATTGGAGTAAAACCCTGGGCAATGATGAAGAAGTTACATCTGGTATTATCCGCTACCTTGTTATTGATGGTTTGCCTATTTTTTTTAGGTGGCAACTTGACTGTATCGGCGGGAACAATGGCGGAAATTCAGCAGCGAGGCTATCTAAATCTAGCAGTTAAAGATAACCTCCGTCCTCTAGGTTTTAGGGATGATCAAGGCAATTTACAGGGGTTAGAAATTGATTTAGCCCAGCGTTTAGCCAGTGATTTATTAGGAAAAGCTGATGCTGTAAAATTGCAACCAGTAGCTAATAGCGATCGCTTACCTGTAGTATTTAATCAGCAAGTTGATTTAGCTATCGCTGGGGTGACAGCAACAGCATCACGTTCTCGCATGATTAGCTTCAGTGTTCCCTACTATTATGATGGTGCGGCAATAGTTACAAAAAATACATCTATTCAAGAATTAAAAGATGTAGGAAACCGGAAAATAGCGGTTCTCAACCACTCTAGCACTATTTCCTACTTAAAATATTTTACACCATCTGCTCAATTAATCGCCGTCAATTCCTACCGGCAAGGGTGGGAAAAAATAGAAAATAATCAAGTAGATGGTTTTGCTGCGGATTTTAGCGTTCTTAGTGGTTGGGTGCAAGCATATCCTCAGTATCATATACTAGTAACTAAATTATCAGCAGAACCATTATCTGTAGTTATGCCCAAAGGATTGCAATATGATGAATTAAGACGTAAAGTAAATGAAGCCATTGCCCGTTATACAGTTACAGGTTGGCTAAAAGAAAGGATAGAATATTGGGGATTGTAGTAATTAATCAATGAAGATCCCTAACTGCTTCAAGAAGTCAGATATCTATGACCTAACAGACTTTAATTTAATCAGTATTTGTAGACAATGGATAACAATTTAGTCATCATTTATCTCTCAACTTTTGTTGGTTTACTGGCATTTGCTGGTGTAAGTGTTTTTCGTCAAGTATTCAAAACTCGGAAACTTGAAAACTCCCTCAACAAGTTAAAAAACAAATTAACTAAAGAAAAAGGCACTGCTCAAGAATACTATGAATTAGCTAGTATTTATTCAGAAAAAAAAGTATTTAGCCAAGCCATAGTCCTATTTCAAAAAGCTCTAAAAGCAGCCGAAGAAGAGGGAGAAGAATCTATTGCTCCCATTTACAACGGCTTGGGATATGTTTATTTTGCTCAAGAACAATATGATTTAGCAATTCGTCAGTATAAAGAAGCTATCAAATTGAACCCAGACTATGTATCAGCCCTAAATAATCTCGGACACGCTTATGAGAAGAAAAAATTGAATGCTCAAGCGTTAGAAATGTATGAAGCCACCCTCAAATTAGCACCTAATAACGCCGTTGCTAAACGTCGGGCTGAGTCTTTGCGTCGCTTAGTTTCTGTTTAGTTTTATGGCAATTCCCATTCAAGTGAGGGACAAAAATCCAGAATTAAACGCAGATAAACGCAGATGATTCTGTTTATGGTGACAGATTGTAGATGAGATTTTGTCCATGAAACTAAATACTATCAGACTTTTTCTCAGCCCTGTCCCTAGTTTGAAGCGTATTTTTAGCTGTCTCGCGTCTTTTCAATTGTTTCAATCACTGCTAAACCTATACTAGAAAATGTCATTAGTATAATTACTGATGCGAAAAAAGCAGTGGTCAGCATTTGGAGCGCCTGATCAAAAAAAATATAGGTGGTCATTTGTTCACCTTCTGAACTTTAGATAACTACTGGTACTATTTAGGAAATTCCCAGCAGTTATATCTTAACAAAACTTTAGCTCTTTCATGACATGATAACAAAGTTTTATTATCAAAAATTTGTTCAATTTTCACTATATTCAGTGAGGTAAAATACAGAAAAACATTTCCAGTAAAATTAAAGTAAAAATTACAACTAATTCCCTTTACCCAAAACATAGTAAAGGTAATAAATTTTACTTAATTATCTTGGTACTAACCATGGAACTTATATCGTTATTCTGTAGGTAATAAAGTCTTAAATGTAGTGGAATATTGAACTAGTAAAAAATGCTTAAAAAAGACTAACTAACACAGGTTTGAATAGTAGCAATTACTGATTTAGCAAGACTTGGTAAATCATAACCTCCTTCTAAACCAAACATAATTTTTCTGGTTATACTCAAACAATATTCTGTAAATAAACTAAAATCTTCTGGTTGTAAATTCATACTTGCTAAAGGATCATTAGTATTAGCATCATAACCAGCGCTGACAATTAGTAAATCTGGGGAAAAATTGGTTAAAAATGGTAATATATCTTTTTCCCATAGGGGTTGATAGACAGTAATATCACTACCAGGAGGAATAGGTAAATTTAACACATTATTGTGTAAACCCTGTTGTGAAGCATCCCCTGTACCGGGATAAGCTGGATACTGGTGAAGAGAAATATAAGCAATTTGTGGGTGAGTTTCGACTATTGCTTCCGTACCATTACCGTGATGTACATCCCAATCTAGGATAGCAACGCGCTTAATTCCGGGTTGTTGTAAAGCGTAAAAGGCTGCGATCGCTGCATTGGAAAATAAACAAAAACCCATGCCCGTATCACTGACCGCATGATGTCCAGGTGGACGCGCTAAGACAAAAGCCGGATCTGCTGTATTAATAACTATATCAACTGCATCCAACCAAGCACTAACCGCTAACAAAGCGACATCATAACTACGGGGAGAAACGGGAGTATCCCTGTCTAAATAACCACCACCATTAGCAGCGATATTTTTAACTTTGTTAATATAAGTTGTAGAATGAACACCTTCTAGCCAAGACATTAAAGAGGGTTTTGATATAACTGGTGTAGGTAGTTTCCAGGTAATCTTTTCCGCAAAACTCGCAGTTTTTAAAGCATCAACTATAGCTGTTAACCGGGCTGGTTTTTCTGGGTGGTAGATGCCAGTTTTGTGGTTTAAAAACTCCTCAGAATAAATAACTTGTAACATATTTATACATTTAGCAGCTGCAAGATTAGATAATTATGGCAGGGTTAGGAAACTTTTTGAGGTTATATGTTAATTATATATTAATATATTATGTTAGTTGGGTAGGTTCTGGTTAATTGTCAACTCCCAACTGACGGTACTCAAGATAACTGTTTTTTAGGGTTGTTCATGATAGGTATAGACTAACTGCTTCACTGCAAGTCAAACCCTAAACATGAACACAAATATAGATAATTTTAACTCAGTTCGTAAACCTAAAATTTTCAATCAATCAGCAAGTTTTGTTGAAGGTTGGTATTGGGTATTACCTTCTCAATCTTTGTTTGTGGGTGAGGTGAAACCCGTGACAATTTTGGGGAGAGATTTGGTAGTATATCGAGGTCAAGACAGACGCGCGATTATTTTAGATGCTTACTGTCCGCACATGGGTACAAGTTTAGCTCAAGGTAAAATTGAAGGTAATGAATTACGCTGTGTTTTACATCGGTGGAAATTTGATGCAGAAGGTATTTGTGTTGATGTTCCCGATTTAGATGAACCCATAGCTGTTAAAGCTAAAACTTGGCCAGTCGCGGAACAATATGGCATAATTTGGGTATGGACTGGGGAAACTCCACAACAACCCTTACCTTTTATTTTAGATTGGGAAAATCAAGAATTTGATTTTGCTCTCGGTGGGGAATTTAGTATTAATTGTCATCCTCATGTACTACTTCTTCAGGGTATTGATACACAACAAATTAATATAGTTTATAAATTGCCATTAAAGATGGTTTTGGAGAAACAAGAACTCAATCAAAATGCGATTATTTTTAATACAATTACCAACATTACTAGTAAGTCATTTTGGTTAAAACTCTACCGTAAGTTTTTTAATAGTTCCCTGAGTTATAGTATTTGTTATTGGTATGGTACAACAAGTATAATTTCCTTTGGTAATGATTTAACCCATCTGCACATAATATTTACCACTCGGATCTTACCGGGAGGAAAAACTCAAGGACAAACATTATTAATGTGCAAAAAACGTCAAGGTATGTTCGGAAAGTTGATTAATAAATTGATACTACGGCTAGGAAAAAGAATTAGCGATCGCTTACTTAAAAATCATGATAAAATATTACAAACTATGCGGTTTTATTTAAAAAATCCTATTAAAGCTGATTTGTCAATTATCCAGTTTATTAACCATTTGGAACGACAGAAACCTCTCACCCATGAAACTTGGCTATTACCCAGGGAAAAGGAAAGGGAGGAAGAAGTGCGTGAAGAGAGAGAAAAACGGGAAAAATGGCGAGATGAATTAGTTAATGACTAGTTAATAACTAGTTAATAACTAGGGGACTGGATTTTGCTCTATACCCCACCTTAACCCTCCCCTTGTGAAGGAGAGGGGACTGGATTTTGCTCCATACCCCACCCTCATTCTCTCCTGATGATTATTTTTCATCTTCTTCCCAATTCAAAATTTTTGAATCCAATTGTCTTAGGGTTTCTTTAACTGTATTGTCTAGTATATGATGGTCATAACCCTGAATTGATTCTGCTTCGATTTCAATGGTGATTTTAATATTAGATTCTCCTGCTTGCAATGGTGTAATTACACCACGGATTATATGTGATAGTTTAGCCCAGGGTATATCTGCTTTAAATTTGACTTTTTTAACTTTGGTAGTTTTGGGTTCATTGGTAGAATTGACATGATAAGTTCCCGTTGCAGTTTGCACTTTATCAGAATTGACTAGAGAATTTTCGATTGTTGAATTAGTTGCATTACCAGACGAGGTTTGACTGATATTTTCTGTGGTTTCACTACTATGGGAATTTCCATGATCATCAGATTTAGTTTGTAACTGTGCTTTTTCCGCTTGAGCAATTTCAGGACGTACTACAATAGCTGCTAATGTGATTTCATTCAGATTGTCGTCGTCATCTTGATAATAAAGTTGACCATTAAATCTAATCCCCAATTTACCCTCTTTAACTCCTGTTTTCACTGCTTCTAAAATGACTGATTCATTTTCTAATAACGGTTTATGTCCAGGAGTTCTCAGAAAGTTATTATAAATATCCTGTAAACTTTTCTCAGTTTCATTAACACTCAATCCTTTGTTTAAAAGTACATTTGCTGCAATCTTAGCATTAATTGATCGTTGATGTTTGAGGTGATTTTCTACCCGTTCTAGCCAAGAATTACCTTCTACTTTTGTAGCTGTACTAAAATCATTATAATCTATAGTATTTTGACCACACCATGCTAGATGACGATAAGTGATCCTCAAATTATCTATCATCTTTTCTTCTGCTTTTGTCAATTTATCTTGTAAATCAGCTTTAGATGATAAGGAAAGATTCTTTTTCAGGTCTTGATCTTCAGTGATAGCAGTTAACGCTAGATAACGTTTTAAGCTGGTTTCTAGTGTTACATAACTATTAGCATCTGCAATTACTAAAAATACAGTATTTTTATAAACGCGAAAAGAAGTATTGCTAAATAATTCCTGGGTAAATTGCTCAGTTTCCTGATCTCCCTTTTTATAATTAGGATGTAAAATCACTAATTTAAACTTAGTATGATCAGGAATATCCTTAGACTCTTTCCAAATATGAGTTTCAAAAAATTTACCCTTAGGCTGTGCTTTGATTAATTCCCGTAATTTATCTGTAATTTGTTCATCATCAATTAACTGCTCCTTATCAACAATAACCCGGTTTAAATTGGGTTCATTTTTAAAGCTATAAAGACGTTTTTCCTCATGAAAATACCAAAGATTATCTGCTAATTTAGCTATAGCATCTCCAATGATCATGGCAGGAATATTATCATTAAGTAGGGCTATTCTCAACCAAGATAAATTAACTCCTCTTCTGTCTGAACCGCTAAAAGAATAGAAAAATACTCCCGTTGCTAATTTAGACGCAATATTATATTTTTCATATTCACTCCCCATATCTCTATCAATCTGTTGAGATTTACCCATAATATCAGAAGTAATAATACTATCAAATGGATCACCAATATGTTTAATTAGTTCTCGCTTTAATATGGGATTTGCCAGATTTATTTGTGATGATTGAATTAAAGGGTCTGCACCTTTTTTATAAATGTCCTTAATCACTTCTGCTAATAGTCTTAATACTCCTCTAGTCCGTTGAAATTTAGGAAACGAACCCCATCTTTCATACAAAATATCTATCAATTCGGGATGAAATGGATAAGCTTGTTCTATTTTAGTCCGATAGCTAAGTTCTTTAACTTCCGAGGGTACATCATTACCTAATTGTTGATAAAGACGAAAATAGGTTTCTGCTGTTTGTTTATGTTGGTTAATATCTCCTATATTGTCAAATAACCGTTTTCTGACAACTTCATAAATTTCTATACCATCTACAGGTACATAAATACTCTCTACTCTACCCGATACTTTTTCTAATTGAGATAATGCTCTAGTTGCAGCCTCATCAAATTTTTCTAAATCACTTTTTGGTAAGGTTAAAATTAATACGGAATTACTAGAAGCAGCAATGACCTCCGTAATTTCTTGTAAAAATACTAACGTTTGTCCTTGGGCAATTTTTTCCTGTTTTTCTAATTCATTAGCTTTGGTAATATATGCTAATAATTCATCTATTAAAATCAAAACTGAGCCACTTTGTTTGATGATTTCTCTTAAAATCTCTTTTCCGGGAGCAATACGTTTTTGGTCATGGTCTTTAATTAAATGATAACAACCCAGTTGTTCTGCTATTTCTCCCCAGGGAGTTTTCCCATTAATCACATCTGCTTCTGTGCCTAAAAATACCGCTACCTTGGTATGGGGAATGGATAAATTATTTGCTAAAGATTGAATTTGTGGTAAATGATTAACTTCATGAAATGATTTAACTAGATGATAAATTGCTAATAAAGAATGGGTTTTACCACCACCAAAGGGGGTTTGTAGTTGAATAACCTTATCTCCTATACTATTAGTTATGCAGCTTAAAACGTTACAAATTAATTTTTGTAAACCGCTAGTTAAATAGGTTTTTGCAAAGAATAAGCGAGGGTCTAAATATTCTTGGGGTGCTGTACCTTTAACCACTTCTGCAATATCCACAGCAAAGGATGATTCGTTAAATGTCCCGTCACAAATTTCTTTTGTTGGGGTGGCAATATTCCACCATGCTGGTAATGTCATTGTTTTTTCTCCTGTTGATTTTTGATTGACTAAGTAGGTTGGCGTTAAAAATTGTCGTTATGACAAGGGAACTCTTAACTGGGAACAGGGAACAGGTTTTGGGTAACTTTACTTTTCGTTACTTATGTCGGTTTTTTTCCATTTACCTACTTATATTTACCGTAGGTTGGGTTGAGGAACGAAACCCAACATTTGTAAGTTACAGTGTTTTCCGCGCTAATAAGGTACAAAATTGAATCATGAAACTCTTGTGGTGCGGGCATCTTGCCCGCTAGATATGTACCTGATAACACCGGGAACTGCTGTATTATTTGTTAGCTTTTGTTGGGTTTCACTTCGTTCTACCCAACCTACGGACTTCAGATCCTCTCCCCATAGAAAAGAGGTGTAATAATTTTCCAACAACCCTAATTAAAATAACCCTAATTGTTTACCTTCATTTCCTCCCTTTTGATAACTTTCCCGTCCATAAAGTAAACCTTGTAACATTTGCTTCTCCTTATCACCATCTGGTAATACTTCAGAAATAGATTGTGCTACTTGCCAAAAGGCATTATTGTTTAATTGTCCCGTGTTGGTTAAAAGTTCTGTAATTTTCTCTCTATTATTCTTCTCCCATAATAATAACATTTGATGCAGGATATCAATCATGTTTTCTAGTTTTTCTTGGTCAATAAATTTTTTATCTCTGTCCTTGGGACTGAGGACAGTAATAAATTCTTTATCTTTCTTAATAAATCCCTTATTCCAATATTCGGTAATTTCTATACCACAAGCAGAGGCTAATTTTCGTCCTTCGTCAAATATGACTTTACTATTACCAAATGTCCAGCGCCATAGTAAATAAAATCGGGTTTGGGGGTCAATTCCTCCTAGTTCTTGGGGGTTTTTGAGAATTTTAGTTAATGCGTATTCACTAACAGTCTTACGGATAAATTCTAATAGAGTTGCTGCTGCTATGGTCTCTCCTGCGTAGGTTTCCACAGTCGCATATTTTCCCACTATTTCTAATGCAGGACCAATAGCAGAAATAAAGAAATCACTACCGCTGATTCCTTGACTCCAAAAATGCTCTAATCTTTCTTGGATTTTTTCCTGTATTTCGGTTTCTATTTCTTCAAAATAGGCTGTTTCTGCACTGGTGCGTTTACGACATACCATATATATTGAAGATGCTAATGCTGCTGATTCTTTTGCTCTCATTCTGGCTTGCATTTCACTATGAATGGGAATACTTGCTGTTAGATATAAGTTAGCTTTGGAAAGCGCATTAATAATAGTTTCCCAAGCATCTGTAGATTTATGGGCAAAAACAATGACAGCTATTCCTAATGGTTTTAAGGTGCGGGAAATTTCTTGAAACGCTTGACCGATTTTTTCTTCAAAAAATTGTTTTCCTGCTTCTGCACCACCGTTATGACTATAAGCTACTGCTTCATCAGATTTAGGAGTTAAGGGAGTGGCAAATAATTCGGGGTAATATTCTCCGATAGTTCTGGATAACCAAACATAGAAAAAATCTGATAAATAAGAATAGGGAATACTATCATAATAAGGAGGATCTGTAATTATTGCATCAAAATAATTATCAGGATAGGGTAAATTTGTAGCCGATGATTGGGTTGTTGTAGCAAAATTAATAGAAGATATAGAATTATTTTCAATTACTCTATTAATCCAATTTAAAGCAGAGTTGAAATCTCCTGTTGCTTCACTTGCAGGATTTAATTCAAGATAATCCCAAATCATTGGTAATGCTTGTCTTGTAAAAGTATTACCTACAAATTCACCATTACAAACCCATCTTGTCAAGATTGAATTATAATCGACTAATCTATCAACACCTAAAGCCAAATAAGTAGCGATCGCTTTTGCATAATCTTCATCATAACCTTCTTGTAAAATTAATTGATGAGCCTGTTTTACCGCATCAGCAAACGTAATTAAAGCCAATTGTTGACGGGAATTAAATAAAGATCCCCAGGTATTCATTCCATAAACCCAAACATTAATCACACCAAAAGTAATTGGTACTCTGGTTAAAGGTTCATCAGGAACAGGATCAATACCCCACTTATCCCATAACTCATTGCGCTTAGATTCTAAATAAGATTGAGCATGATTAAATATTTCCATATCTTCAGCGGTTGCTAACCGATAGGTTTTACCAGATGATTTAGGATTGTGTAAAACTACCGCTACCATTCTTTGACTAGCAATACCATCTATAAATTGTTTTCTGGTATCCTTGTCAGTTAAACTACTACCACAACAGGGACAAATAACCTTAGCTCTTGCTACCGTACCCGTTGCAGGATCAAAATCAATATTATCATTTTCCACAATGGCAAAATCAATTTGATTATTTCCTGATTCATGAATAATCGGAATAATTTTTAAAGCAACTTTTTTGTTATCTTTTTTAGCTAACCACAGATTAGAAGTTAAGGGAATTTCTACCCTACAATCAGGATTTTGACAAGTAACCGTTCTCATCCAATAATAACCTACAGGGATGCGTCCATCGGTTTCATGGGGGTAAAATTTACCGATTTCTTTCTTGGCTGTTTCTAATACCCAATTACCCCATTTTTTCACATCTTCCAATAGAGGATTATAGGTTTGTGGAGTTTCTCCTCCTGTAGTTTCCTTAAATATTCTAGTTTTTAATTGTCCATATTTTTGGGGAAATTCTAAAGTAGCTTTTTCAATTAAAACCGCTACAGGGTTTAAATCATTAGCGAAGGTTTCACAACCCAATCTTAACGCTTCTAAAGGAATAGAACCACCACCAGAAAAGGGGTCTAAAACCTTGGGAGGAATACCACCATGAGCTTGTAAAATATCTGCCCTAGCTTGATTTAATAATTCTTGATTATTAGCATTTTCCCATTTAGAAAGTTCTGCAATAAATTGATTTTTCTGGTTCATTTCTGATGCTGTAAAAGCGGGAACTAAAGCAGCATAAATAGTAGCACGGGAAGCAGCTAAGGGTTTTCTTGACCACCAAATATGTAAAGTAGAAATATGTCCATGTCTAATGTTTTTTTCTTTAGCGGAATATTCGCTAACTTCTTGGATAGGGAATGATTGTTCAATAGCTGCTTGGTTCATGGTTTTGGTGGTGATTTTGGTAGTGATTTTGGTAGTGATTTTGTTGGTTGTGAGGTTTTCAGATCCCCAAATTATCTCACAATTGGGGGATCTGGTTCAGATTTCTGGTTAATTTTGCGGTAAATAGGAATCAATTAACTGCTGAAATTCCTCTACAGAGTTAACCTGAATACTAGGTAAAAGTAAATTTTCCAGGATAGACATATCATCAATTTGCTTGATAGTATAGATCATCTTTTCTGGAAGATTAGCAAATCTGTTAGAGAGGATTTTGATAATGTTTTCTTGACGAGTTTTTCTAGCACCAATTTCCTTACCTTTGGCTTGGGCGTTTTCTTCGATAGTGCTGAGGAATGGCATATTTAACTCCTGTTCGTAATCATCTAGGTTTCAAATCCCCAATTTCTTAAAGAAGTCGGAGATCTGAATTTGGTTAATTTTGCGTTACATAAGAATCAATTAACTGCTGAAATTCCTCTACAGAGTTAACCTGAATACTAGGTAAAAGTAAATTTTCCAGGATAGACATATCATCAATTTGCTTGATAGTATAGATTATTTTTTCTGGAAGATTAGCAAATCTGCTAGAGAGGATTTTGATAATGTTTTCTTGGCAATTTTTTCTAGCACCAATTTCCTTACCAATTTCCTTACCAATTTCCTTACCTTTGGCTTGGGCGTTTTCTTCGATAGTGCTGAGGAATGGCATATTTAACTCCTGTTCGTAATCATCTAGGTTTCAAATCCCCAATTTCTTAAAGAAGTCGGAGATCTGAATTTGGTTAATTTTGCGTTACATAAGAATCAATTAACTGCTGAAATTCCTCTACAGAGTTAACCTGAATACTGGGTAAAAGTAAATTTTCCAGGATAGACATATCATCAATTTGCTTGATAGTATAGATTATTTTTTCTGGAAGATTAGCAAATCTGTTAGAGAGGATTTTGATAATGTCATCTTGACGAGTTTTTCTAGCTCCTTTGGCTTGGGCGTTTTCTTCGATAGTGCTGAGGAATGGCATATTTAACTCCTGTTCGTAATCATCTAATTTGGTTTCAAATGCTGTTTGTAATGGTAGTGGTAAAGTCATCATTTTATCAATGATCTTGACTAGATTAATAATATCAAACCTAGTTAAGCCTCTTTGATATAATGCTCTAACCAAACTCCATTTCCATTGTTCTCTTGCAGTTAAATTACTAGTGGTAGCTTTGGTTTTCAGATGTGCCATGACTATTGTAGCAAAGAGATTATCATTTGTGTTCAAATATTCCCATTCATAATCTAATAGTTTGACTATACTAAATTCCATTTTGACTCGACTATTACCTAAACCGTATTCATAACTATTTGGTCGCCAATTTTTGTTTTCATCTCCTAATATTGCTAAACTAATTACTGGTTTATGAAATAAATCATAAGAGCGATAATTATAGATAAACATTCTTTGGGAAAATTGTTTATCATATTGACTTTGCACTTCTATATGAATCAAAATCCAAATTATTTCATTATTTAATAAACTAACTTGAAATAATTTATCTGCATACCGTTTTTCTGTCTGACTTGAGGCTGTAATTTGTTCCAATTCTTTATCTAAGGATATTGGTTGTTTAGTCCAGTCAATTTGTTGATGAATTTCTGGATAAAAGAACTGTAAGAATAATTCAAAATATTCTCCTATTGCTTCTTTCCATGTTTCATCATAATTTGCCGTAATTTCCGTCATGATTACTATTTTTTCCCTGGTTAATGATGGTTAATGATTCTATTATTATATCAGATACCCGACTTTTTTAAGAAGTTGGGTATTTAAGAAGCTAACTCTGATAATGTTCACAATTAGCATGATAGCGCCAATCATTCACAATATAACGAATTACACTTACTTCCTCATCAGGTTTAAGACAAAGTGCAGGATTTTGAATTTTGTGTAATTTAGGATTAGTTGCCGCATTTTCCACAATATAAAGCCAATATTCATCCCCTAAACGATTAGCCATGACCCATTCATTGGGAGTTAAAGAAATTGACCCAGAACAGGATCTAGCCTTAACTTCAATATAACGATATTTCCCTAAATTATCCCAGGAACGAATGTCATAACCAACATCTTTTAAAGAAACATCTTCAGGATTTCTTTGTTCTTTTTGCTCATATTCCATAGCAGTTTTCATACCAATTAATTCAATTTCTTTGTTATTGTGTTGCTCAGAATTAGTAGCTGTTGGTATGACTTGAATAACGCTTAAAATCTCAGGTTCAGAAAGATAAAGATTAGTTTCTACTCTGATATCTTTTTCTAACTTGAGTTTTTTCTGTTCTAAATCATCACGGTGACGCTGTTCATTGCCCATAATGACATCAGGAATATTATGACCTTTGATTCTTCTAATTTCATAGTCAGTTAATTTAGCTTCTGACTCTAAAATTAAAGCATCAATGGATTTTAATCCGTATTTTCGCTTAATTTGAGCATCTGATAACCGTTTTTGTAATAATTCTTGTTGATAGGGGTCTAAATAGTTATCTAAAATATAAGCTATAGCATCTTCCAGTTTAGATTTCAGATTGCTAACTTTTAATTCTTCTCTTAATTTGTCTATAATTTCTGTAGATTCATCATTGGGTTTTAAATCCCATAACACCGCAGGATTAACAATTTGAAAATTATCTAACTTGTCTTGATATAAACACACTAATTTGCGTCCGGCTATTTCTCCATTACCATCTTTAATTTCACCAGACATAAACCACAATAAACCATCCCATTTACCATCAGGATCTAAAAAAACTGCACCTTGATCTATTTCTTTTTGATATTGTTTAAATAAATACTCTAAAATTGCTTCCATTAAAGGATGACCACTGGTAACAAGTTCTACTTTTGCTTGGAAAGAGGTTTTTTTATCAAAACCAAATCTTAAATATTCTCGTTGCACTTCTCCATATTTAAGTTTAAATTCATGGGGTTGATTTCTTAACTCAAAGGGTACATTAGGAATGCGCCAAAAACCATCTTGACGTTTTTCTACCTTAATTTTTAAATGTTTAGTTGCTCGTAAAAAGAACCTTTCTATATATTCTGGTACAAGACGATTTTCCTTAGCTGTACGCTGTTCTTCATTAATGTGAGATAAATCAATATGACGAGTAGCTAGGGCTTCTAAACTAGCTTGTTTAACTTTATTAATTGCCTCCATATCTGGAACTTTATCCATGTCTGCTAAGATATCATCTATGGTTCTTTTATTAGCAATAGCTTCTAAAATTAAATCCTTTAAACTAGCACCTTGTAAAACATCACCAATAACATCAAAAACTCTATCTCCTAGAGCTTCTTTCATTGCTTCTAACTTATCAAATAACTTTTGTAAAACCTGACCTTCCCTAGTATCCAAAGCCACTAAATTGTAAATATGCACTTGATGTTTTTGTCCATAGCGATGAATTCTACCCATTCTTTGTTCTAAGCGATTAGGATTCCAAGGAATATCATAATTAACCATTAACCAACAAAATTGTAGATTAATACCTTCACCTGCGGCTTCCGTAGCTACCATAATTTGAGTTTTATTTTCAAACTCATATTCAGCTTTAATCCGAGCATCCATATTTAACCCACCATGAATTACAGTAACACTGTATTGCCAATTTTTCATTTTTTCAGCTAAGTATTCCATGGTGTCTTTTGACTCAGTGAAAATTAATAATTTTTCGCCGCTTTCCCTGATTTTTCTTTCTTCTAAAACTTCCCGGAGACGATTGAGTTTAGTTTCAATTTCTTGCTTCTCTACTGCTTTAGCTAACTTAACTAAAAACTTTAAGCTAGTAATTTCTAACTTTAATTCATCTAAAGATTCTGCTGAGGTTAATTTAGCTAGTAATTCTTCTTCTTGATTGTAACGTTTATCATCTTCTAAATCTTCTAAGTAGTCTTCATGATAGAGACCATCCTGAATTAATGTACCTTTTTTATATAAATCTTCTAAGCGTTGTTGACGACGTTCTAAAGATTTGAGAACTGCTCGCACACTAGAAGCCAAACGTCTTTGGAGAACAGTTAAAGCAAAAGCAACATTACGTTTTTCTTTTTGCAGAGCTTTGTTAAAGTTTTTTTCTACATAATCAGTGACAGCATCATAAAGTTTTTTCTCATCTTGATTCAGATAATATTTAATAGTTTCCACTAACCGGGGTAGAAATAAAGGTTGACCATCAAAGTTTTTTAGATCTTCCTTTAAACGACGTAAAAATAAAGGATTATCCTGATCCTCAATAGAAGTTGCTAACATTTCTGTATTAGCAAAGAAGTTAGGCTGGAGTAAGTCTAAAAATAATTTGAAATTTTCAGGATCTCCTCGATGGGGTGTAGCCGTTAATAGAATTAAATATTTAGAATTAGTAGATAGGGTTTCTCCTACGGTATAACGTGCGGTTTTACTGATTTTCTCACCATATTTGTAAGCAGACATTTTATGAGCTTCATCAACGATAACTAAGTCCCATCTAGCATCGTTAAAAGCTGACTGTACATCATTTTGTTTGATAAAATCAAGGGAGGTAATAATTTGGGGAAATTCCGTCCAAACATTTTGACTCCAATTAGCATTAATTACTCCTCTGTCAACTATGGAAAACCTTTCAGAAAACCGATCTTTCATTTCTCGTAGCCATTGATTTTTTAAGTGACCAGGAACAACAATTAATACCCTATTTACTAAACCTCGATATTTTAATTCTTTAATCAATAATCCCCCCATAATAGTTTTACCAGCGCCGGGGTCATCTGCTAATAAGAAACGAATATTAGGACTTTTAAGAATATAATGATAAATAGCCTCAATTTGATGGGGTAATGGGTCTACTTGGGATGCACTGATCCCATATAGGGGGTCAAATTGAAAAGCATTGCGAATGCGTGTTCCCTCTAAATATAAAAATACTGATTCAGAATTACCTGTAAATTGGAATTGTGCTTCTTTTTGTTCTTGGAGATCAATTAATTCTTGAATAGGAATAACAGGATCATAATATTTATTAGTATTAATACCAACAGCTTCTATTTTCACTCTGGAAGTCCCTATCATTTTAAATGATGAAAGTTTTACGGGTTCAGGAAATTTATCCCCGCAAATAATGATTCCTGGTTGTAACTGTTCTATTTTCATGATTTATACCTCTAAAATCGCCAAAATTCTTGATTCCTGATGGCTTGGGAATTAAGATCTAAGTAGGTTCTATTGTCTTTACTTACCTATAGAAATTATACAGTAAATAATTGAAAAAATAGCGGACTTACGCAAAATATTCCTCAAACTTTCATTTCTCTGTGTTCTCTGTGCCTTTGTGGTTCGTTATTCCCTATTCCGTGACTCGTGCGTAAGTCCTAAAACATTTACAAAACTGATGTCATCTATCTGAAGATAGATATTGCAATACCAACTCTTTCAGTATCTCGTGATTTCTCCTCAAAAAGCGATCGCCAAGCTTTTCAGAAGTTTCTTAGTCCTGAAAAAGTAAAATCTATGACCCAAGTTTTTTAAGTATATGCAGATGTTAGTTAAATTAGCTTTTGCAGTAATTCAGGAATTTGAGACGGACTATCGGCCAGAGGAATTTTTAGGGACTTAAAAGCAGCCAATTTACTTTCTACCGTGCCAAAATTAGCAGAACGTCCAATTACAGTGGCTAAAGTTCCTGTTTGTTGCCAATTTTGTGTGGGTGGTGCGTGTCTACCGGCAATATAAGCAACTACAGGTTTATCAATTGTTTCTGCAATATATTTTGCTGCTGCTTCTTCACTTCCTCCTCCAGGTTGACCGATTAAAACAATAGCTGCTGTGGTGTCATCTTCATCGAGAATTTGTAACCATTGCAGAAATGAAGAACCGACAATAGTATCACTGCCAATACTAACACTAATTGACTGTCCCAAACCCACCTTTGTTAACTCCCAAGCGACTTCATAGGTAAGGGTACTACTACGGCTGACAATTCCCACAGGACCTGGGATATAAAATTCACGTTCCTGAGTACCCAGCAGAATTTTCCCAGGAACGATAATTCCCGGACTATTTGGACCGATAATTAGGGTTTCACCTGCTTCTGTTTTCCTAAGTAATTGCACCATATCCAGAGGTGGGACACCAGCAGTGATAATAATAATTTGGGGGATATGAGACGCTATTGCTTCTAAAGCTGCATCCAAAACTTGATCCGGTGGAACACAAATAATTGTTGTGTCAATCTGTCCAAATTTGGCAATAACCTCCTCAACTAAATCAAATACTGGTAGATTATATATTTGCTGTCCACCATGTCCAGGATTGACACCAGCTACCAAATTTGTACCATAAGCTTGCATTTGAGCAATATGATTTGCTGATATAAATTCACAAAATCCCTGGATTAAAACTTTACTTTCTGGTGTTAAGTTCATAATTTGTTAGTGGTCAGTTGTCAGTAGGTAGGTAATTCAATTTGTAAGTAATCAGCTTGTAAGTAATCAGCTATGACAATCCTTCATCCCCGGATCCCATCACCTGAATTATTGCTTTAATTTTTAACTTTTAAGTTTTAACTTTTAAGTTTTAACTTTTAAGTTTTAACTTTTACTTCCCTGTTCCTCTTTTTATCCTCAGGTAATTTCACTAAACGAACTGCTTCCTTAACTGCTTCATCTAAATTTTCCACAAGTACCAGTGATTGATTGGTATTTTTAAATGTGGCTAGATATTCTCTGACATCATTAAATTGAGAACCAACTAAACGCAGAACTAAACGGGGTAAATTTACCTGATTTTCACCCTTGTTACTGTTACCATTAGCAATTGACATCTCAGATCTGATTTCACTTCTATCTAATTGCAGAAATTTACTGATAATTTCGGGAAATTGGTCAAGTTGAGGAATAGTTCCTAAAAAGTTGATTAAAATAACTTGAATACTTTGATCTGCCGCCAAAGTTTTCAAACTACTGATCAAGCGATCGCTAAAAGTCGTTGATTTAGTATCACTCATAAATGAATGACGCAAGTTGACACATTTACCAGGTTTACCACCTGCATAAACAACCGCATCCAATGTTGTGAATATAGACCCTTTCCCGTTACCTACGATACCAATTTTACCGGGCATTTCTAAGCTATCCCAACTGCCTAAAAAGTCGTTCTTTTTTTGACTACCATGACGACGGCCAACCATTTTTGCGGCCATGTCAGCTATTTCGGGATGACGGTTAATAGCTCGCTCATTAACCCTGATTTTACCATTCAAAGCCATGACCTGACCCATTGAGTTCACACCCAAAGGATTAATTTCTACTAGGTCTAAATCTTTCTGGATAAATAACTGGTAGAGTTTCTCAACAATATTGCTCACAGACTGCATCAAAGTACCCTGCAAACCCATTTTCAAAGCCAGTCGTCGAGCGTAAAATGCAGAAAATTCCTGTTCAACAACCACGTGCTGGAATTTTTCTCCTGCTGTTTCCCAGTCAATATTTGCTTCTGTACAACCCAATAAAACGGGACGACACAGCGCAGTATCCAAAACTACAGCAAGATAAAACTCCTCTTGAGCATCATACTTTGATTCTGCCAATAAGACTTCTGGGAATTGTCCCCAAATTGGTAGATTAAATATATTTTGTGCCGCAGCTATGGCATCAATGGTCGTTTCTACGATTCTCACCCCACCAGCTTTTTCTCTTTCCCCCCCTTGTACCTGGGATTTCAGCACAATCGGGTAAGGAATTTTTAAGCGTTTTAAATCTGTGGGATGATCTATTCTTTGGGATGGTAGGACAGGAATCCCGATTTTACCAAACCATTCTTTAACTTGATACTCCAATAAATCCATTGAGATACACCTTGTATTGACAACTCCAACGCTATATATTCTTGATAATATCTAATATTCTGCACGATCCTGAAGATTATGGAATTTGGCTTTGGTTAACTGAAAAATTTCTTTTGCCATTGTCTAATTTTTGACGCTCCCCGGCCTATAGAGGGACGGTGATTCTTGTTTCAATGAGCAACCTTACTCAAACTTGTTACCAAGTCTCAGCAGAGGGTCATCTCTCCACAAGCGTTATTAGTTTCCGTCCGGCCGACGGTACTTAAATCATAGCCACTTTGTCTTAGTGCTTTAGTGAGAATGTTAATTGCAGCATTGTGGTCACGGTCGAGAACACAACCACATTTACAAACATGACTTCTAACTGATAGGGATTTTCTAACTATTTCTCCGCAATTAGAACAATTTTGAGAAGTATATTGTGGTGCAACTGATACAATTACACGACCATAGACTTTACCAAAATATTCTAACCATTGAGTAAACAATGACCAAGAAATTTTAGATTTTAGATTTTAGATTTTAGATTTTAGATTTTAGATTGGGAATTTTCGGTACAAGTAGGGGGCAACGGCCGTTGACCCCTACAATTTCAGGGCGGAACTAATCCAAAATTGTTAATCTAAAATCCCCAAGCTCCACACTTGAGGGTGGAGTCAATCCAAAATCCAAAATCGTAAATCCAAAATCCACTGACCATCCAGCATCACTAATTGATTTGGCTAATTTGC
>NZ_JACJQS010000055.1:0-19861 GCF_014696755.1 Anabaena sp. FACHB-1391
TGGGTAATGGGTAATGGGTAATGGGTAATGGGTAATGGGTAATGGGTAATGGGTAATGGGTAATGGGTAATGGGTAATGGGTAATGGGTAATGGGTAATGGGTAATGGGTAATTGTTCTCTCTGAACTGTTACCTTTCACCTGTTACCTGTGACCTCTTCCTTATGCTGTTTCCAGCCAATCATAAATTTGTTCTAACTGTTCTAGAGTAATTAAACCATATTGCCAAAGAGTCATTGTTAAAGAACCAGGATCTTGATCACGGTTACGCAATGCTACAGCCAGGGAAGCAGAGGAAATTGCTAAATCTTCCTGGAGAAAATTAATCAGCCGAGAATATCTTGATATTACCATTTGTATCTCACATGGGGGAAATGTATAATTATAGATTGTTTATCTATTTTGCGGTTATTATGTAGCCAGTATTTTATTTGTCACCCTGCTGCAAGTAGATCAACATTGTTAGGTTATATAGAAGGAAAATATTGCATTCTTCTCCATAACCATTTTTTAAAGTTTTATATCAAAAGAGAGATTTTTGCTACTTATATCTAATGTGGTAATTTTAACTAGGAAAACCTAAAATTTGATCTTATTTAGGCTAATGCTAATCCACAAACTGACACGGTAGAACTTACCGCCATTTCCGAATAATCCGGGACAAAAATCCCTTCAAACCATCGTTCTATCTTTTTTACTGCATTTAAGTCTCCGTCTTCTGTGTGTCCACACTCAGGACATAGATAAATGCGGTTTTCTAATGGCATTTTGCCAGGATGATTGCCGCGATTATAACATATCTGTGAACTAACAGTAATTTACATTCACGTCCTGCATGGTGATAGAGTAATGGAGGTATAAAATTGGAAAATTAAAAATCTCTTTTCCTTTGCGCCTTGGTGCGAAACATAACTCATAGGTCATTATGTAACGCCAGAAACGCTATAATCAGCAATTAAATACTGTTTACTGAGAGGTTCCAGGACTAACGAAATCAATTTTGATATGATCTCCTCTTTTTAATTTTAATTCTGCTGCTCGTCCTGACCTGAGTTCAATTACTTGATTGATAGGTACAGGAGGACCATAAGTAGGACAAGGCTCTCCATTACAAGGAGGAGCAGATTTTTGTATATACTCAACTACACCTTTTTTGATAAAGACCATATCTAAAGCCACGGGGACATTTTTCATCCAAAATCTTACTGGTTGTGATGACGGAAAAACAAACAGCATTCCTCGGTTATCTGCTAAAGTTGGTCTATACATTAAACCCATCATTTGCTGTTCCGGTGTTTCTGCTACTTCCAACTCAATTTTTACATCTTTAGGGAAAGTCGCAATTGCTGAAATTGGCAGATTTTGACCAGCATTTACTGGTATTTGGGCTTGAGATTCTGATATCACAGGAGGAGATTTAGCTGTGGTGGGTGGTGAACAGCCCGTTAGTAAAATACTAAGTAATACTGAAAATAAACTGAGCCAATGAATCATAATTGATATACGGAAGAGGGAATGGGTAATTAGTAATTAATTATTGACAGTTGACAATTAGTTTATTTACTGCAATTTAGATTCTAACTATCCTACTTAATTTCTGCCAAATCGCCCACAAATTTAGATTTTATTTGTGATTATTTCTCGGTTTATGGATTTTAGGAGTCTCTGAGTACGTAACCTACACCGCGTACAGTTTGAATCAGGCGTTTTTTACCCTCTTCTTCAATTTTGAGGCGAAGATAACGAATATAGACCTCAATCACATTAGATTCACCCATAAAGTCGTAACCCCAAACATTCTCTAAAATTTGTTCGCGGCTTAATACTTCGCGGGGATGTTCCATTAAGAACTTTAATAGTTCAAATTCCTTCATGGTTAAGTCAATAGCTTTGCTATTGTAAATAGCGCGACGCGTTCCTATATCCAAAACCAAATCTCCAAAGCGCAATTGCTCTATATTCTCAAGATCCGGTTTAAGATACAGATGAATCAGCTTGAGAAAATCTTCCGAACGGTAAGGCTTCAGAATATAATCATTAGCACCAGCGTCTAAACAAGCTATCCGATCATCTATTGTATCTCTGGCCATTAAAATCAGTACAGGAGAACGATTACCCATATTTCTGAGATTTTTACATAAAGATAATCCAGATTCTCCAATCAGCATCCGGTCTATAACAATTAAAGCTGGTTGGTTAAGGCTTTGACCGCCACAGGTATCGCCGCAGTATTCTAATCCATTGACTGCATCATGAGTTACAATTGCATCATAACCAGCTTCTTGTAAATCAAAAGCTAACTGATTAGCTAGAGTTTCATCTGGTTCAATCACCAAAACAAAAACAGAGGGATTGTGAATAGCTATCATTTGCTGGGAATTGGTAATCAATATGAGTTATAAGCTGTTACTGTGCTACTGGCATTTCACACAATACTAACTCAAGTTACCAATTTTCTGGTGACATCTCTAGAGAAAGTTTCCCAACGCAATTAAAACAATAATAATTTTTAGTGAAGTGCTGTCATACATATAGATGTTTTGTAAATAGAGAGACTAGACAAGCACTACAAAATCTTTTACAGTGCATTTTGGGTTGATAGATAATCCTGTCATTAAAAGAGCGATCGCAGTATGTAAATTTTATGAAACCAATTCGTTGCTTAGAGCGTGGTACAAATGAGATAGAATTCACTGAAGCAATTCTTAATGGTAGTCACAAGCAAGCCAAACAAGGCAGACTTGAATATCGTTACGACTTTCAGTTTAATGGAGAATGGCAAGGGCGCTCCTATTCTATTAAACGAGTTTCACCAATTATTGCCGAAAGTGAGATGGAGATTGTAGTAATTACTGTATATACATTTTATTTTTGAGGAAAGTAATGCTATGAAAATTAGTTATGATCAAGAAACTGATTCACTTTATATTCGCCTAGTTGATGGAGATCATGAATGTCGTACTTTACGATTAAGTGATGAAATAGCACTAAACATTGGTGCTGGTGAAGTTTTAGTTGGTGTGGAAATTCTTGATGCCAAAGAGGTGCTTGGATCGGGTCAATTACCGGAAATTGTTCTAGAGAATATCCCATTTCAGATTGTATCAACGGCAGCTTGAAACCAGAGGAACTAGATTCCCGACTTCTCAAAGAAGTCGGGGATCTGAATACTAGGATCGCCCAAAATCATCCTCTTATCGAAAAGAGCGATGGCAGTGATATCGCCATAACCGAAGTATATTGAGTTTGGAAATAATTATTAGACTACAATTATCTGAGCAAACTTGCGATTTTCAGGTTTAGGTTTAACTGTAATCTCTACATCACTACCTAACTTGTTTAGATAGTCCATCAACCTATCAGTTGAGAAGCCACTTAATCTACCTCTAATTAGTAGAGAAACTTTTGGTTGATCTATGCCTAGAATTTCGGCTGCTTGAACTTGTGTTAAATTTAGATTAGTAATGATTTCACTGATTTTACGGACTAACTCAGCTTTCAATAATCTTTCTTCAGGATTAGATAAACCTAAGTCAGCAAATACATTTCCGCTACTAACCTCAACTTGATTTTCTTCTGGCATTTTTTTACTCCATTTTTTCGGTAGTTTGTTGTAAATAATTTTCTTGAGCGATTTTCAATCTTTTTTTAACTAATTCTATATCTTGTTTTGGTGTAGCAATACCATGTTTTGATTTCTTTTGAAAGGAATGTAGTAAGTAGATAACACCCTCAAATTTAACAGTATAAATTGCCCTATATGTATCCCCATCCAAATCATCTACAATTTCTAAAACACCTGCTCCAGAGAACCCGCGTAGAGGTTTTGCATCAGGGTGTTTTTGTCCATGTTGTGCCAAATCAAGAGCGTAACCCATGACATCCTGTACATCTTCAGGAAACTTCTTTAAATCATTAAGGGCGCTTGCAATCCATCTGAGAGGCTTTTCTTGTTTTTCATTCATGTAATGTTAAGTATGCTAAAACTAGCATATTATGTCAATAAGTAATTATATGGTATTAAATATAATTTTGTTAAAATAGATACCCGACTCCTCTAAGAAGTCAGAGATCTGAATACTAAGATAGGATCGCCCATAATCATCATGTTATGAAAAAGCGATCGCAAACCGCAACATAGGAATCGCCTAAAATCATCCTCTTATCAAAAGAGCTTATTAATTTTATTAACAGTTTGGGAGAGCCTTAATCAGTTAGCTCAAAAGAGTTATCATCTTCAGTTGTAACTGGAATTGAACGAAATCCCGCCATACCACGATTAGTAACTCTGCAGCGATTAGGATTCTCAGAATCTCCAATTCGATAATTCTTTTGTTGTTGATAATAAATTATACATCTTAAACTTGAACCTGTAGTAATTTCACCTCCAGAAACAGTTTGTGCATGAATGAGCATCTTTTTATTACTAACTGATCAATAATAAACTGTAGCGCAGTTATTAGAGTCTATTAAAAACCAACCTTCAGTAAACCATCGATGATCTTGTTTGTAAGAAACAGCAGTACAAGCGGTTTCACTGCCTTGATTACACACTTTAAAATCAGCTTTTGCTTCTTGAGATTTAGCTAATAAAAATCCCACAGCTAAAAGCGGGATGGTGAACACAGAAAGCAACTTACTCATGATGAATTCTCCCTAGAAATAATCAAAAATCAAATTTGCACGAAAAGAGTTATTGTGTATAGCGGTGTATAGCGATCGCTACTCCAGAGTTATGTTGAGTTAGTGCTATTCCTGCGGAGCGCAACGCTTACGCTCTTTAAAATTAACCTTTCACCGATAGTATTTTTACTCACAAAAAAAATCAATGTGTATCCCCGCAGATAAATGTACTTTAGTAATAGCAAATGATGGAGCTATTTTAGCATCTACTTATAGACCCAAAAAAGGCGGCTATGGTACTAAAATCATGGATACTATAGCCAACGAACTTCTAGATGGTGTATGGGAAATATCAGTTTTACCGAATGGAGAAGTGCGAGTTACACTAAGTTGGCATTTACCTAACTGAACAACTGACAACTAAGGCAATTCTACAGAAGAAGGTTTAGCAATATGTGGTAAACCCCAACCCAGTTTTTCCCGGAGAACACGGAAAAACTCAGGTCGCTGTAAACGGATAAATCTGGCGCTATAGGGCGATCGCTCTAAATATACCCGATCTTCTGCTAAAATATAACATCCACCATTACCATCTACCACCATCACCAATCGGGGAATATTCACCGGATAGATATTAATCGGTTCATGATCGGGAAACACCAAAGCCCTAGAAGCTAAGGAATGGGGACAAATGGGTACTAACTGTAAAACGGGGACACCAGGAGTAATTACTGGCCCCCCCGCGCTTAATGAATAAGCTGTAGAACCTGTGGGAGTAGAAACAATAATACCATCTGCCGCAATATCCACTGGAGAATGTCGCCCCACTGCTATTTCAAAATGGCACATACAAGTTAGAGGTTCTCGATGTAACACCATTTCATTTAAGCAGAGAGCTTCCCATGTCACCGTATCTCCCCGGAGAACTTTGACGGTGAGCATGACCCTATCTTCAACTTCATATTTATCAGCCATTACCTGTTCTATGGCTTCAGGCAACTGGTTGAGATAAGTTTCCGTCAAAAATCCCATGTGACCCGTATTGACCGTCAACATGGGGATACCAGAGGGGGCGACTAAGCGAGATGCTGCTAACACCGTACCATCTCCCCCCAACACCACTGCAAATTTCATATCTGAGTCAAAGCCAGGGGGCGTAAGACCTTCGATAGGTGTGTGAAAGACAAGGCTATCCGGTTGGGAATAACCCAATATACCACCGATACTCGCAGTGATGTAAACATCCCAACCAGCAGCGGTGAGCTTGTCTTTTAGTTGAATAGCGACACTACTCGCTATCGGTTTCACGTCGTTATAGATAATGCCTGCTTTCGGCACACTCAAATATCCAAGTTTAAGGGATGCTTTTTCTGTATCTAATGGTTACACATTTTTGACCAATATAACCATTAGTCTCACATTTGTTGAAAAAGTCTTTTTGTTAGGGATAGAAATCAGGAAGAACTCCAAAATCCAAAATCCAATTTATTGACTATTGGCCTTGGAAGATTGTTTAAAAGGAGTCTTTTGGCTTTTGAGCTTTTTGACCTTAGCTTTTTCGTAATCTAACTCTTTTAGCTTCTTCATAATCCGGCTGAAGTATTCTTGTAAGTAAACTTCCAGGGTGGTTGTTTGTTCTTTGTCCAACCCAAAGACAGTATATACTTCCTCCATATTTTCTGCATTTAAAGCTTTACCACTGGCTAAAACCTCTGTAAAAGCCAATCTATCTGCAACATTCCATCCCCATTGAAAAAAGCGGAGGAAATTTTGGACAGTCCGTAGTAAAGCCAGGGGCATTCGTGTAACTTTTGCGTCTCTATCAGATAAGTTTTCACAAAGATCAATAATTTCCTCAGCACCCCAAGCCCGAGTTCCCACCACAGGGAAAGACTGCTTTTCCGTTTCTGGCACACTCAAAGCACGAATAGCGAATTTAGCAATATCCTGGGTATCCATGTAGGCGATTTGTGAAGACTTACCTGTTACCCATACAGGTTGTTTTTCCAAAATAGGTATACCATATTGACCAATTAAACCTTGCATAAAACCAGCTAGACGTAAAATTGTATAGTTTAAGCCAGATTCTGCCAAAAACACTTCGGTACAGCGTTTAATTTCCATCAGCGGAACATTGGGGTATTGATCAGCATCTAAAATCGAAAAAAAGATAAACCTTTCCACACCCGCAACTTTAGCAGCTTTAATTAAAGCTACTTTCCCATCCCAGTCTACCTCCTTAATAGTCAGAGAATCCGTGGCACGAGATGTGGCGGCATCAATAACTGCGGTTACACCAGTCAAGGCTTCTGCAAGGGTTTGAGGATTACATAAGTTTCCGCGTACCAGTTCAGCGCCCCATTCCTTGAGAAAAGCTGCTTTTTTAGGACTGCGAACTAAACAGCGGACTTTGTATCCTTCATCAATTGCGCGACGGGCTACTTGTCTTCCCAATGTGCCAGTTGCACCGACTATTAATAATGTCATGGGGTTGGTTATATATTTTAATGTTTATGAAAAGAATCTTAACAGAATTAGCTCTCTAAATAAAACTTTACAAATTTTTCAGCAAACTCGATTTAGGATTTACACGGGTGTCACAAAAACCTATCACGTATTATCTGTAGTCAGGGCTTTAGCCCTGATTTTGCTTATAGTTTCTCTATGAGAGGACTAAAGTCCTCACTACCAAATATTTAGGCATTAATTCGGAGGCATTTTTCGGGACTGGTGCAAAATGTAAATATACTCAAATTCAAGTTTTTACATACTTACATAAGAATTTTTCCAGTCCTTCGACACTGAGACGAGGAGAGGGACGGGATATGGCTTGTTCCTTACCATCATCAGTGACAAAATAGAGTACAGGTATTTCATATTGAAACATCGCAAACCAATTTTTATCAGTGGTAATATCCCGAATTTCTAGCTCAAAACTGAGAGTTTTGATTTGGGCTAATTTTTCCTGCAATCCTTCACAAAGGTGACAACCGGGCTTGCTGTAGAGAATTAATCGCATAAAATCATACTTAGAGAACTATCTAACATCCACTCAGATCCCCGAATTTTTTAATAGGTCAGGAATCGCCAGGAGATAACCTGTATTCTGACCATAATCCACTATAATGGCTAATAACGTCAGAATTAGGATCTCCGAAATATGGCTAATCCTTTCTTCGCCAATATACCAGTTCCTCCAGAATATTTTATCGGTCGCACATCTGAAATCACAGCCGCTTTTGACATAATTCATGCTCGCAGTCATTTAGCTATTTGGGGTGGTCCAGGAATGGGGAAAACTTCTTACTTAGACAAAGTTGCTTGTCCCCAAACCTGGAAAGAATATGGACTAGATTCATCTCCCGCTGTAATTGTATTATTCAGTTGTCAGAGTTTACACCCCTTTACTCCGGGTAAGTTTTGGGCAGAAATTTTGACGATTATGGATGATAAATTAGAAAATGAGCCAGAACTACAAGCAGAAATTAGAAACTTAAGAGGGAATAATATTACAAATGATACTCTAGGTCAAGCTATAACAAAGTTAGGTAGAAAAAATAAATTCCTGGTTTTGTTGGTAGATGACTTTGACGCGGCCTTAGAAACCAATGGGGAATATACGGAATCTGATAGAGAAACATTTTTAGCTCAATGTCGTAGTTTAGCCGTTCATGGTGCTAACAGGAAACTTACCATGATTGTCACCTCACTTCAGCGCCTCAATGAAATTGGTCCACCACTGCGGCCAAATGCTTCCCCTTGGTATAATCACTATATGTATCAATCTTTGAAAAAATTTGATTACCAGGAAACAGAGCAATTATTATCAATATCAGTATTTCCACCAGAATTAAGAACTGGAATTAGAAATATTACTGGTAGTCACCCGACTTTAATACAAATTGCCGGTTTTTTACTAAACATAGCAAGACAACAAGGAGAAGAAGTTGATATCAATAAATTTAATAGTGATTTTGAAAGGGATACTAAACAGATTTTTGAAACAGTTTGGAAAAGATGTAATGACCAACAAAAAACCTTGTTAATGCTGATTGTTTTGTTAGATCTAGACGGTCATTTAGAGCAGAAAGACTTTGATTTAAAAGGTATGGGTCGCATTTTGAATCAAAATGAACGCAGTTTAACTGAATTAGAAGAACAGGGGGTAATTGTTTCGGAAATCAGGCCAAAACCAAAATTACCAAAAGAACAGGAAAAGATATATTTATTCACTTCTTCAATTATGAAAAAGTGGGTAATTCAGGAGATTTGGAATACAAAAGCTAGTGAAATCAGAAAACGCGAGAGAGTATTTCTTAATCTGATGAGTCATGGACAAGTTGAGGAGATGAAAAAAGCAATTACTTGGTCAGGTCAGCATCAAGATACGGTTGTATCCCTCCTTAAATTTGGTCGTGAGATATTATTTGGATAGGACTTATCTAAATCTCAAAAAATCTCAGGTGCGTTACGCTGACGCTAACACACCCTACTACTACTTATCTAAATCTGAAGAAATCTCAGGTGCGTTACGCTGACGCTAACACACCCTACTGCTGTAAAATATATAGTAGGGGTAATTCATGAATTACCCCCACACAAAAATAAACCAAAATAAACCAAAATAAAATTTTTAGTAATATATTGCCTAAATTATACAGAAAATGGATAATATCAATATCCCATTTTTATTTAAAACCAAGTGTATAACCTGTAAGGAGTACAAATAATATGAATAATCCACAATATCAGAGAAATCCTTACATTATAGGTCGTGTTATTGATGAACCAGATAAATTTTTTGGTAGACAAAGTTTATTTGATTTTATTAGATATAATTTACAACAAAGTACTCCACTAATTCTCTTATATGGTCAAAGACGGATTGGTAAATCTTCTGTACTCAAACAAATTCCTCAAAAGATCAGTGAGGATCAATTTGTTTTTATTGATTTTGATCTCCAGGTTTTTGTCGGTGATAATCGGAAACATCCCATCAATCAAATTCTACACTATTTAGCAAAGAGAATTGGAGAAAAAATAGGAAATAGTCTTACTCCTACAGCAGAAGATATAGAAGATAATCCTACAATTTTCCATGAGGATTTTTTAACTCAAATATACAATATATTAGGTGAAAAAAAGCTGGTTTTATTGTTAGATGAGTTCGATGTTTTAAGTGAAGCAAATAACGAAGGTAATGTAGAATTTTTCAGATTAATCAATAACTGGTTGTCAAAATGGACAGAACGATTATTTATTATTCCCGTAGTGGGACGACATCTTAAAGAACTACCACATCTACTTTCTTTGCTGGGTGGATCACCCTATAAAGAAATCAGTTTTCTGGACAGAGATAGTGCTGAAGAACTTATTACCAGACCTGCTCAAGTAGTTGTTACCTATCAGCAAAATGCAATAGAAGAGATATTGAGTTTATCAGCAGGTCATCCTTATTTCACTCAAGTAATTTGCTATGAGCTTTTCAATTTAGCGCGGGAACGTCAGATATGGACAATAAATGCAGAAGATGTTAAAACTATCATAGATAAAGCAATTGAAACAGGGGAAGCTGGTTTAGCATGGTTTTGGAATGGTTTATATCCTCAAGCAAAAGTTGTTTTTTCAGCAGCAGCAGAAGCCCAACATAGAGAAGAGCAAGATGACCAAGTTTCCTATAGCCCCAAGCTACTATTAAGGAATTATGGCATATTAACAGATTCCTTAACTCAGGTAGCCAAAGAAATGGCTGACTATGGTTTTTTAAATGAGTTCAAAAGAGTCAAAATTGAGTTAGTCCGGCTTTGGTTATTGCAGAAACATCAGCTAAAAGATGAGATTAGTAATTTAGCAGAAGTTAATCAGCAAGACGTTGAGAATCTTTGTTCGGTAGCACAAAATCAACCGCAAATAGCATTACAACTTTATGAAGAAGCATTAGGAATTAATCCTAATAATTTTCAAACTGTAACCTCTCTGGCGAAAGAATATTTACAGGTAGAAAAATTCGACCAAGCTTTTGAACTTTACAGTCGAGCTTACAAATTTTACTCTATTAATGATCAACAGGAAAGGGTCTTACAACCTGTATTTGATCTAGTTACAGAATATTCCCAAGCAAGCAATTTAGATAAAGCTTTAGAACTGTATGCACAAGCCCGTAAAATTGCTCCAGAAGAGAGCAAAGACGGTTTTATACAAACATTAGAACAATACGGACATAACCTGACCATTAATGAAGACTTTGCTCGCGCCAGAGAACAGTATGAGCGAGTTTTACAAATTGATCCCAATAGACAATTATCTCAGGATAGGTTGGAGGAAATTAGGGCTTTTGAATCTAAGTTAAAAGGTGTAGAAAACCTAAACTCACAACCACAAATCATAGCAAATCAAACTACAGTATTAAAAGGTGTAGAAACCCTAAGCTCACAACCACAAATCATAGCAAATCAAACTACAGTAAAACCGAACCCATTCACAACAGTAAAACCGAACCCATTCACACAAATCATGAAAAGGCCTGTTACATTTGTTGCATTAGCTACGGTTGTATCTGTTTTCGGTTTTGGTATTTATCAGCAGCTTTCTAGAACCTGTCCACCAGGTGAAAAGAAAGAATTAGGTGTTTTTTGTGTGGTAGATAATAGCAAAATTAGCCGAGGTGAAAGAACCTTATTTCCTAATAAAAATAATCCCTCTTTTCTTAATAAAAATAATCCCTCTCGTGACCAAGGTATTGCAGCTTTCAAAAATGGTAATTATCAAGCAGCGGCTAAGTTATTTCAACAGTCCATAGAAGCAAAGCAAAAGGATCCAGAACTAGTAATTTACTATAATAATGCCCGTGCTCGTCAACAGGGTTCTCCCTTTACATTGGCTGTCGTTGTACCCATAGTTCAAGGTACTCAGATAAACGACGCTCAAGAAATCTTACGTGGTGTGGCACAAGCTCAAAACCAATTTAACGATAATCAAGGTTTAAATAATAGGTTTCTTGAAATTGTCATTGCTAACGATGATAACAAGGAATCAACGCAACAATTAGCACAACAATTGGTTAAAGATAATTCCATATTAGGTGTAATTGGACATAATTCTAGTGATGCTACACAAGCAGCATTACCGGAATATGAAAAAGCTGGTTTAGCAATTATTTCTCCCACCGCGACTAGTGTTTTCCTCAAAAGATCTGTTTTCTTTAGAACAGTTATTTCTGATGCAAGTGCTGGAAAAAAACTAGCCGAATACACTTTCAATAATTTGAAATTAAAAAGGGCAGTCATTTTTGCTAATCCTAACAGCCCTTATAGTAATAGTATCAGAGAAGTATTTACTAATCGCTTTGAAAAATTAGGCGGTGAGGTGGTTCGTAAACCCCTAATTGATTTAACTGATATCAATTTTGATGCGAGGAGAGAAATTTCTGCCACTGTCTATAGTAGAGATAAATTTGCACAAGCTGCTATGTTGTTTCCAGATACACAAAGCACTCCTACTGCCATCAATATTGCTAAAGAAATTACCCGTAGGAATGCCAGACTCAAGGATAACCCCCAAGACGGACGAGTAAAAGAGTTAAAAATGTTAGGTGGAGACAGTCTTTATAGCGATAAAACCTCAAAGAATGTAGAGGGTTTAATTGTTGCTACACCCTGGTTTAGAGAATCATCTCCAGCAAGACCATTTGCTGAAAGGTCTGAGCAAGAATGGGGTGGAGGTATTAGTTGGCGCACTGCAACTAGCTTTGATGCTACCCAGGCATTTATCAAAGCTCTATCTAACAATGTCACACGAACTAATTTGTTAGAAAAATTACCAAGTATCAAACTTGATAGGAATGAAACATCAGGTTATCAACTCAAGTTTACAGAAGAAAGAGAACGCGAAGGGCAATCTATTCTTGTTCAAGTTAAAGATGGTAAATTTGTTCCCATTGAATTGAATGGGTTATAATAGGAGATTAGATGTATGATTAGAGCATGATTACTTCCAACCTTCACAGAAACCCATACATTATCGGTCGTCCCATTGGCTACCGAGAGTCCCTGTTTGGCCGAAAAAGTATATTTCAGCTTATTCAAAAGAATCTTCAACAGTCTCAAAAATTACTATTGTTATACGGACAAAGACGTATTGGTAAATCATCTATTATCCTTAGTATTCCCCAACAATTGGCGGAAGTGAATGGGTTTGTTTTTGTTACCTTTGATTTATCATTTTACAGTCAGCAGCCCTGGAGTAGTATTTTAGCAGCACTAGCTCAAGCAATTGTAGATAATTTAGAGCTAGAAACTAGCATATCACCACCCACAACCACAGAATTAGAATTAGAAATTAATATCTTTGAACGTCAGTTCTTACCCCAAGTTTATCAACAATTAGAAAACAAAAATTTAGTTTTACTGCTCGATGAATTTGATGCTTTAATTGGTCAAGATTTAGAACCATCAGTCGTAGAAACATTTATAAAAAAGATTTTCCGCCGATTATCTGATATCACTAAAAGAAATAATAAATTATTTATAGTTATATCCATAGGAGAACATTTAGCAAGTACACTTAATATCCTGAAAATATTTGAAGATGTACCTAAGATAGAAATTGGGTTGTTAGATAAAGATAGTACGAAGGAATTAATTACGAAACCAGCCCAAAATGTACTTGAATATGAAGAAGAAGCTATCAAAGCGATTTTCAATCTATCCGCAGGACATCCATATTGTACACAAATAATATGCTTTGCTATTTTCAGCAGAGCGCGAGAAAAGAATAGTTTTAAAATTACTAGTGCAGACGTAGAAAGAATTGTAGATACAGCGATTGAAATCGGTGAAGCTGGTTTATCCTGGTTTTGGTATGCTTTTTCCATTCCCGAACAAGTCGTTTTTTCCGCAATTGCACAAGCTCAAGAAACTGGAAAAAACTACTTAAAATTACTAGAAATTCAGGGAATTGACGCAAAAAATCAACTGATTAATCAAGCCCGAAAACAACTGTTAGACAATGGTTTTTTAGATGCAACCGGAGAGAAAATCAAAGTAGAATTGGTGCGTCGCTGGATTATAAAACGTTATCCTCTGCAAGATCAAATCGGTCAATTCCATGAATTTGAGCAAAAAAAAATTCCTAACCAGAAAGAGATGATCCAACTACCAGAGATAGTTGAGAATAATCACATAAGCAACATGAACATATATGGTGATTCAGATTCTTCATATTTCCTAAAACCTACCATATCTTCTGCGTCGTCAATAACAGCTAATAGCAATAGTTATACTAATATTTCTGCAAATACTTCCGCAAAACGACCGATAATGATTTTAACAGCAGTTGCAACTACCATGACAATTGCGGCTAGTATTTTCGTAGCTAGTTTAAGTTTACGTTCTAATTCCCTTTATACACCCTCTTATGCACCGGATAATAATACAATTAGTCAAGGTGATAAAACATTATTTTCTAATATTAATAATCGCTTTCGTGACCAGGGTATTGCAGCCTTTAAAAATGGTAATTATCAAGAAGCAGCTAATTTATTTCAACAAGCTGTCAAAGCAAATCCCTACGACCCAGAAGTATTAATTTACTACAATAACGCTCGCGCTAGTCAAAATAGTTCTTCCGTGAGTTTAGCAGTGGTTGTACCTATAGACAGCAAAACTAATAATGATAATGCTCAAGAAATATTACGTGGTGTAGCTCAAGCACAAAATCAATTTAATGATAATCAAGGCTCAAACGGGTTATTATTGAAAGTTGTCATTGTTAATGATAGTAATAACCCAGAGGAAGCAAAACAAGTAGTCCAGGAAATAGTCAAAGATAATTCTATATTAGGAGTAATTGGACATAATTCTAGCGATGTTACTAAAGCTGTAATACCAGCATATAAAAAAGCTGGTTTAGCAATTATTTCCTCTACTGCTACTAGTAATTTATTAAAAAGCTCAGTTTTCTTTAGAGTAGTTGATTCTGATGAAATTGCTGGAAAAAAATTAGCTCAATATACTAATAGTCTAGGGTTTAAAAAAGTCGTGATTTTTAATAATCCTAACAGCCCCTATAGCAAGAGTATCACAGAGGCATTTACAGATGAATTTGAAAAAATGGGTGGTAAGGTAGTTCATACAATTGATTTAAGTGACAAAGAATTTGATCCAAGAGAAGAAGTTAATTTCAATAAATTTAAAGCGGAAGCTGCTATCTTATTTCCAGATACAGAACACACTAATACTACAATTGAGATTGCTAAAGCGAACAAAGATGATAATTCACCTTTAAGTTTATTAGGTGGACACACTCTTTATAGCAATGATACCTTAATCAAAGGTGGAAAGGCTGTAGAAGGAATGATTTTATCAGTTCCTTGGTTTAGAGAAACTTCACCAGCAAGGGCTTTTGCTGAAAAATCTGGAAAAAAATGGGGCGGAGGTATTAGTTGGCGGACTGCAACCAGTTTTGATGCGACCCAGGCTTTTATTCAAGCTTTATCAAAAGATAATACCCAAGATAATAACCGGGCTAAGGTATTAGAAAGATTGAAAAATGTTGACCTTAACAATAAAGAAACATCAGGTTATCCACTCCAGTTCACCAAAGAAAGAGAGCGTCAAGGACAGTCTGTACTTATAGAGGTTAAGGACGGGAAATTTACTATGATTCCATAGGACTTAGGTAAAATAGATATTCGTTACCAAAATTGTAACCGTTGAGGATTGATCAAATTGGACATGAGATAGTGAACAAATAGTACATTATCAACGTCTGACTAGATAAAGACGCAAAAATCAAAGCACAATGGAGGTAAAACATGAACCATAAGAAAATCAATCCTATCAAAAGCAATTTTTTACAACGACGCTATGGCGTAAGTTTAGGAAGACGGTATGTTTTGGCGGCCGCTGGTGTGATGTTGTTAAGTGTATTTAGTTACTCCTCGGCTAACATAAGAAATTGAACCCTTCTCACCTTGATTTTTGCGTCTTTGCGTTTTTGGGTGAAACCTATTCATATCTTTGATCAACAACAGCGATAAAATAAGTTAACCTACTATTTTCGCAAATTTTGCTGGTGTTATGGGTGTAGCTATTACGGACTAGTAAAAGATTTTTCTGTATCAAGATTCATAACTGGGGGACGAATGGCGCTGATAATGCTTTTAATGACCACAGCACAGGGAACTGCGAGAATTACCCCCAAGAGTCCGCCAATTCTCGCTCCAGTCAAGACAGAAATTAAAATCCAAACGGGATTTAAACCAGTAAAACTACCTAAAATCCGCGGTGCGATCAGATTTTCTAGGATTTGTTGTACAATTACCGCTGCTATTAATACTCTTATCCCCATACTCACATCTTGAAGTGAGACTAAAGAAGTTGTCAGGGCGATACCCACAGAACCACCAAAGGGGATAAGTGCCATAAGTCCAATCGTCAATCCAAATAATAACCCAAAAGGGACTTTCAACCACAAAAAGGCGGGAATGAGAGCAGAAGCCATACAGGTGGATAAGATTAATTGGGTAATAAAAAAATTTTGAAAGCTTAAACGGACTGTATTGGAAAAAGGATCACGAAATTTAGAAGGTAGCCATTGTACTAAGCTTTCCCAAAGTTCGCCCCCATGTTGTAATAAATAAAAGGTTAATACTACTGTCAGTAAGAAATCTAATAAACTGGTAACAGTGACTACAGCTAGGTTTAGTGCCTGTCCGGCTATAGATTGTAATTGTCCCTTAACGCGATCATTAATTTGTGTTGCTAAAGCATCCAAATTAATTGGCAAACCCGCGCTTTCTGCTTTATCATTGAGTATCATTAATTGAGAACGTCCTGAATCAATTAATTCTGGTAAACGGGCTACCAGTTGTTGTGCTTGAGTCAGTGCCAGGGGAAACAGGGTGATACCTAGGGCTAATAAAATGGATAATGCTAATAAAAACACTAAGATAGCCACTTGTTCTCGTTTAGCTCCGTGGTTTTCCATCCAACTGACTGGGTAGTTGAGGAGAAAGGCTAGTACCGAAGCTCCGACTAAAATAACAATCAGGGAGTGAAAATAATCGAAAATTGTGGCAATAGCCCAACCATTGAGAACTAATAGGGGTGCAAGTAGGGCAATTGCTAAAAATCTTGCTATGGGTGTCAGTGTTTGCCACCAATTAAGTAGCTTTCGTGTCTGCATTTTTAGATAATTACACTATAGAACTCAGGTGATTTCTTCTTTACAGAATATGATCTTGCTATATAAAACCTAGACAAAGCTAGACTTTACTTTCTATTTTAGCAGGAGCATGGGGGCGGTTATCCCTCAGTAGACTCACACGCTGTAGCCCAACGCGTTTATCTGTCTTCGACGGCGCAGCCATCTTTCTTTTGTGAAAGTTTTGAAAAAAACTACCACTATCATTGCTGGGTTTTCGTGTCGGCAATAGTCTTAATTTAATACTTGATACTTGATATCTTAGGATTATATATCAAGTAGTTGATTTTTTTAACTAAAATATATTGATTTTTGTCCGCAGAACTATAGCTTTGTCTTGAAAATTGTCAGATTAGGACTAGCTCTAGCTTAATGACTTTTATTCACCATCTTTAGTTTATGATCACATCAACCACTATGGATAGCCAGCCAGCAAAAGATACAGATGTCCCGAAAACACAACTAATTTTCTGTTTGATTCCCATTATCGGCTTTTTTTCCGTCTCTGTGGACTCTCTACAAAGGTCGGAGTAGTCGAGAATAACTAACTGTGAGCCGTTTGTCTACCGCATTGGCTTTGATATGGATGTTCGGGAATAAGCAAAGGCCAAGAAAGAACTACTGAACTTTTCAATAAAAATGAAGTTAGTTGAAGATTATTGTATTTAGGCCTTCCCCATAGCAAACTTAATCAAAAATTAGCTATCATAGTCTGATTTGTTTTAGATCTATTGAGTCGGCAAATTTACGTTATTCAAAATCGTAGGTGAGAGGAAGTCTGTGACTAGTCAAAAAACATCAGCCGCACAAAAAAGAGCCGCAAAAGCTAAATATAGGGGGAAAATTTCTCGCCCGTCAAAATCGGGACGGTGGCTATGGTTTACGGTGGGCATGGGAGGGATTGCTATAGTATCAGGACTTGCAGGAGCGCTGTTGGCTGTTTCTTGGGAAAGTACACCTTTGCAACAAGCTCAACTTAGTCCCCAGGAAGAAGCAGTATTTGATGGCGATCGCATCTCTGGAAATGGGTTACAATTTTCTCAATTAACTCGTCCTGTAAATATCCTACTCATGGGTATGAGTGTACTACCCCCAGACATACAGAACCCCCCCGTTGATAGCAAAAGTCTCGGTTATTTACCCCAAATTAATTCTTTTGACGGTCTTTCTGATGTCATGTTGTTGATCAAATTTGATCCAGAGACAAACAAAATAGTCATGCTTTCTGTTCCTAGAGATACCCGCACAGAAATTGAAGGCCATGGAATGAAAAAAATTAATGCTGCTAATGTGGAGGGAGGTCCGGCTTTAACAGCGAAAACCGTTAGTAATCTTTTGGGCGGAGTTGGGGTAGATCGCTATGTACGCATTAATGTTTTAGGAGTTAGTAAGTTAATTGAAGCTTTGGGTGGGGTCAATATCTATGTCCCCAAAGATATGAAATATCGGGATGATTCTCAGCATTTATATATTAATTTAAAAGCAGGTCAACAACATCTTAACGGTGAACAAGCGTTACAATTATTACGTTATCGTCATGATGAGTTGGGCGATATTGGTCGGATTCAGCGTCAGCAAATGGTGTTACGTTCGTTAATTGAACAAACTCTCAACCCGAAAACTCTCACGCGAGTACCGGAAATTCTCAATGTTGTTAAGGAAAATATTGATACCAACTTATCCGTTGAAGAATTAATAGCACTGGTGGGTTTTGGCTCAAAAACCAGTCGCTCAAATATGCAAATGTTAATGTTACCTGGGCGCTTTAGTGAAAACCGTGAGTTTGATGCCAGCTACTGGGTACCAGATCGACGAGCTATTGGTAAATTAGTATCCCAGCATTTTGATTTAGAAGGGAAAACAGAACTACAGTCCAGTGATCCTAGTCATTTGCGTGTGGCTATTCAAGACAGTACAGGGAGCGATCGCTCACAATTGCGTCCCCTAATTAGAACATTGGAAAAAGCCGGATATACCAATGTTTTTATCTCTAAACCCTGGGGACAACCCTTAGAGGTAACTCACATTGTAGCACAACAAGGAGATGGAAATAGTGCGGAATCATTACGTAGTCTTTTGGGATTTGGGGAAGTGCGCGTAGAAAGCACTGGTAATATTGGTTCAGATATTAGTATCCAGGTGGGTAAGGATTGGTTTCAAAACCAAGCCATTTTCCAAAATTCTCCTCATCCTTAATCACATTTATCACATTTATCTCGTTCCCAGCCGGAGTCTGGGAACGTAATTTTGAGGCTCTGCCTCAATTATAATGGAATCTACCTGCTGTAAGCTATTACGCATCTAAATTTTTTTCTCACGCAGAGGCGCCCAGAGGAATAAGCATACATTTTATCAGAAAACGTCGTAATACCCCATCCCTCTACAGGGTGGGGATGTAATGCGGGCAAAAATTAAACACCCTTCAAGGGATATTAAGCGCAGCTTAATCATGAGAGAGGGTAGTTTCATTTTTACCAATCTTAGAGGTTGGTGAATTTCCTAAAGTATACTATACTGAAAACAGGTCGAATTAGTAATAAAAAAATGATTGTTTTTGAATTTAAAGCCAAAGGCACAAAGCAGCAATATCAAAAAATTGATGCAGCTATACGGATAACCCAATTCATCCGTAATAAGTGCTTGCGCTTTTGGATGGACAATCAATCAAAATGTTAAATATTACGACCTGAATAAATACACTGCGGTATTAGCTAATGAATTTGATTTTGCAGATAAATTAAACTCCATGGCTAGACAAGCAGCAGCAGAAAGAACTGCTTTTGCAATTAAGCGATTTTTTGATAATTGCAAAGCAAAAGTTCCAGGTAAGAAGGGTTATCCCAGATTTCAAAAAAATAACCGTTCAGTTGAATATAAAACTGGATGGAAACTATTAGAAGACCGAAAACACATTACTTTCAAAGATAAATGTGGTATTGGTCAGTTAAAATTAATTGGAACTTGGGATTTACATTTTTACCAGATTAAGCAAATAAAGAGAGTTAGGATAGTTAAACGTTCTGACGGTTACTAGA
>NZ_JACJQS010000056.1:0-19501 GCF_014696755.1 Anabaena sp. FACHB-1391
CAACTGTCAACTGTCAACTGTCAACTGTCAACTGTCAACTGTCAACTGTCAACTGTCAACTGTCAACTGTCAACTGTCAACTGTCAACTGTCAACTGTCAACTGTCAACTGTCTACTGTCAACTGTCAACTGTCTACTGTCAACTGTCAACTGTCAACTGTCAACTATGCTCAGTACATTGATTTTACTGCCGTTAATTGCTGCGGCTTTCATTGGTTTTTATCCTTCTACCATCTCTGGTAAACTAGCCCGAATTATAGCTTTAGTTTTTAGCGTTGTTATTTTTCTATGGAGTATTTTCATAGCCATTCAGTTTAACCCCAGAGACATTACTCAACAATTTGCAGAATCCCTACCTTGGGTAGATGCCATTGGCTTAAATTACAATCTGGGTATAGATGGTTTATCCCTGCCGTTATTACTTCTGAATGGACTATTAACTTGTATTGCTATTTATAGTAGTGATGAATCTCAACAACGTCCTAGATTTTACTATTCCTTAATTTTTCTCTTAACCACTGGGGTAATTGGAGCATTTTTAGCACAGGATTTATTATTATTTTTCCTGTTCTATGAGTTGGAATTAATACCCCTGTATTTGCTAATTGCCATTTGGGGAGGTGCAAGACGAGGTTATGCAGCCACAAAATTTCTCATTTATACCGCTTTTTCGGGAATCGTCATTTTAGCTAGTTTCCTGGGTATAGTTTGGTTAAGTGGTTCTTCCAGTTTTGCACTCTTGACCTTAAATACTCAAAATCTGCCCTTAGCTACTCAAATTTTACTCCTTGTAGGCATTTTGGTCGGTTTTGGCATTAAAATCCCCCTCTTTCCCTTCCATACTTGGCTACCAGATGCCCACGTTGAAGCTTCTACACCCATATCTGTTCTCTTGGCTGGAATACTACTGAAGTTAGGGACCTATGGCCTACTGCGATTTGGCATGAATTTGTTACCAGATGCTTGGGCTTATTTAGCCCCTTGGTTAGCTACATGGGCAGTAATTAGTGTTTTATTTGGAGCTTCTTGTGCTATAGCGCAAACAGATATGAAAAAAATGGTGGCTTATAGTTCTATCGGACACATGGGCTATGTCTTGTTAGCCGCCGCCGCATCTACTCCTCTAAGCGTATTAGGGGCAGTTATGCAAATGATTAGTCACGGATTAATATCCGCTATGTTATTCCTGTTAGTAGGAGTTGTCTATAAAAAAACTGGTAGCCGAGATTTAAACGTGGTTCGGGGACTACTCAATCCAGAACGCGGTTTACCCCTGATTGGTAGTTTAATGATTATGGGAGTCATGGCTAGTGCAGGTATACCCGGAATGGTGGGATTTATTGCCGAATTTATCGTTTTTCGCAGCAGTTTTGCAGTTTTCCCGGTCCAAACATTGTTGGGAATGTTAGGAAATGGTTTAACTGCCGTTTATTTCTTAAATCTTGTCAATCGTGCCTTTTTTGGACGGTTATCAGAGGAACTTTACAACCTACCTCGTGTTTACTGGAGCGATCGCCTTCCTGCTATTATTTTAGCTGTATTTATCCTCATTTTCGGCATTCAACCCACTTGGCTGGCACATTACACCGAAACCACAATTACCACCATGGTAAACACCAGTAATCTAGTACACAACAGTGAGCATAAAATAGCTATTCAAAATAGTTAAAAGGCCTATGATTCAGCCTTTTAACTTTTGAGTTCTAATTCAATTACAGGAGAAATAGTATGGTAAAAACTGAAAAAAAGCCCGCTTACAACCCCCTATCTGAGTATCTTGAACGCTTACAAAATGGTGGTGCATTACTCAAAGATAGCCCCGAAAACGTTTTAGAAGTTGTTGGCATTCTCAAAAGTTATGGTATAGTTTTAGATGCCTATTCTAAAAACCTCATTTACATCGCTGAACATCAATTTTTAGTGTTTTTTCCCTTCTTTAAATATTTTGATGGTGATGTTTCTTTTGCTAAATTAATCCGTCATTTATGGCATGATCGGATTAATTTTGAATATGCTGAATATTGCATGAAAACCATGATGTGGCATGGTGGTGGCGGTTTAGACAAATACTTAGATACTCAGGAGTTTCAAGATAGAGCAAAAACCGTTATTGCTGCTAAATTTAAATATAATCCCCTGCTGTTGGGATTAAATCAACTATTTCCTGAATTTTTAACAGAACAGTTACGAGTTTCAGCTTATTACACTGGTTTAGGTCAATTTTGGCGAGTTATGGCTGATATGTTTCTGAATTTATCAGACCGCTATGACAACGGCGAAATTAAATCTATTCCCCAAGTTGTAGAACATATTAAACTGGCTTTAGTTGCAGATGCAATTAAACCAATTACATACAGCGTCAAAATTGGTGGTAAAGTCTATGATATTATTCCTAAATCAGTTGGTTTAACCTTCCTTGCAGATACCGCAATTCCCTATGTAGAAGCAGTATTTTT
Source organism: Anabaena sp. FACHB-1391 (assembly GCF_014696755.1). NCBI lineage: Bacteria > Bacillati > Cyanobacteriota > Cyanophyceae > Nostocales > Nostocaceae > Anabaena > Anabaena sp. FACHB-1391. Next base: position 2,457 of record NZ_JACJQS010000056.1, read on the forward strand.
TAGAGGAACACCATTTTTAGGAACAGTTTCTTTAAACGCCCAAGCATATCAAGTTCCTCCAGATCAATCTCGATTCCAATATGGTGCATTATACGCCGATCCTTTACCTATTGGTGGTGCGGGGATTCCCCCAACTTTATTAATGCAGGATATGCGTCATTATTTGCCAGAATATTTACATAGTATTTATCGTCGCAGTCTCAGGAGTGAAGATGATTTACGAGTACAAATTTGTATGAGTTTCCAAAAATCCATGTTTTGCGTCACCACGGCCGCAATTTTAGGACTTTTACCTTATCCATTAGATACTCAAGATCCATCTGAGAAAAAAGCCATTCAAGTTTATTTAGAAAAGTGGCTGTCAAGATTAGAAAACTCCCGGTTATTAGAAGTCAATAAATAGGCTAATATAACTACCCTATCATATTGCCAAAAAATAATTTTTGCGGATTTAAAAGAAAGAAATCTCTTGACACGAAGCTAGGACTGTGTTATCATAGTACCGACGAGGAAGAACTATCTTCACTGCATAAGCAATTTTAAATACCATTAAATAAAACAAGACTAATTGGGAGTTAGTTATAGATGACTCTTCTGGTTGTTGTCTGTGTCTGGAGTGGTTAGTTAAAAACCCCTTCAAGACTCAAATTGCTATAACATCAGCAGTTGCCACAAATACGTAGTATGAGTTATCATACTAATATTGCCTTTAAAAGTATTATTACCAGCTTGGATTCTTAAATTCCAGATTGGATCTGAATAACACTATATTTTCGGAAATACCACCCATATTCAATCAAAAAATAGTTCTTTACCGACAGTTTTTGTTAGTCGATGTAAATGGTTACGGTCAATTAATTTTTGTTAAGGAGCTTGCTTTTTTTAATTGGTAGTATAATATTTCTCGTTACTTTAAGTAAGTTGGCGTTAAAAAATCAACATATATAACCAAGTGTAAATTCAACAAATACCTTATAAATAGGTTATTTCAGGGTTTTAACAGAAAAATGTATGTTTATTTTATCGTGCTGAATTGCTGATTCATGCTGATTCGTTTTTGAGCGAACCCTAAATAGTGTGCATCTAAGTAACGCACGCTACAACTAACTTATCTTCATAATTACAATGAAAACATTTCCCATTACACTGTTTCAGATTGTTACTCTAACTGGTTTCTCTGCTTCTTTTTTATTAGCGACCAATCCTGCTTCAGCCATCAATTTGATCAAAAATGGTAGCTTTGAAAATTCATCATTAGGCAGTGGTTTTGGTTTTGTAGAACTATCGACTGATTCAACTGCCATTAATGATTGGAAAGTTACCAGTGGGGGTATTGATTATGTCAACGCATATTGGCAGAATTCCAATGGTAGTTTTAGTTTAGATTTAAGTCGTTTGGAAGCTGGGAGTATCGCACAAACTTTTGTGACTCAGCCAGGAAATCAGTATTCAGTTAGCTTCGATTTGGCTGGTAATCCGGAAGGTAATCCAACAGTTAAAACATTAAGGCTGTCGGCTGGGGGAAGTTCCCAGGATTTTACCTTTGATGTTACGGGGAAAACTTTCGCGAATATGGGATGGTTGTCCAAAACCTTTAGTTTTGTAGCCAGTGGTAATAGTACTACCCTTTCCTTTGCCAGTCTCGATAATACCGCCCATGGGCCTGTTTTGGATAATGTCGTCGTCACAGCAGTTCCCTGGGAAACCGACGCGCTCCCTGTTGTTGGTAGCACTGTTCTCTTTGGGTTTGGTTTGTGGTGCAAAAACAAGCTTTCTCAAAACAGAAGCAAAAGCTTGTAATTGCTGTTCTCGATTCGACAATTCATCTCTCTGAACAATAAAATCTCTATTTTATTTTGAATCTTTTACCAAATGATTGTTTAGGTTACTAATTGATAGTAACCTATTTTTTATATCTATGTTTGTTTTATATAAGAAAACGGAAATGCTGATAATGTAGAAATAGTGGATTACCATTAGGAGAAAATGACATGGAAAACAACTTACTACATAATCCCCATGCTGGTGAAATTTTAAAATATGAATTTTTAGAAGAATTAGACATCAGCGAAAATACTTTAGCTGTTAATTTAGGTTTAACTTATTCTACTATTCAAGGAATTATTACAGGTAAACTTAAAATGACGGCAGATATAGATTTACGTCTCTGTCGCTATTTTAGACTTTCAGATGGTTATTTTTTACGATTGCAAAACGCTTATGAAATAATGGAAGCAAAAAGAAATTTAGGAGAAATTTTAAATCAAATTATTCCTTATTAAAACAGAGGTTTTATCATGACTTTATCTTATATAGTATTAGAAGGTAATAAAAACCAAGAAATTCTAGAAAAATTACTGCCTAAAAATTTAATTCAAGATGTGAAAATAGTAGTAGGTGACAGTCAGTATGAAGTAAGATCATTAGCAAGTTCTCTAATTGCTACTAGACACATTCCTGTAATCTTAATTTTAGATGCTAATACAGATAACGAATCTCAAATATTTGAAAAAAGGGATTTAGTTAATTATTTATTACGTCGTGCTGCGGCTAAAACCCCTTTTCAAGTATCTTTAGCTATTCCCGAAATAGAAATTATATTTCTCCAAAATAAACCATTAATTGAAAAAATCGCCCAACGTCAATTTAATGATTTAGAATGGAAATTTGCTCAAAGTAAACCTAAAGAATTTTTAGAGACAGTTTTAGGCACAGAAAAATCAATCAATGAGAAAATATTTGGTAATATCAATGATGAAGAAATTAAGATATTACAACAACATTCATTAATACAAGAAATAATGATTTTCTTATCATCCCTTACTGTATCTTCTGTTGCAATTAACTAACCATATATTTGTAGGTTGGGTTGACGCAAGGAAACCCAACAACACCAACTATGATCAATCGTTTTTTCTAGTAATGGCAGAAAATGACAAAACCTGCCATAATATAGAAAATAACATTCACGGAAATCACCTCATGAAAAGTATGAATATTTCCTTACCTGACACCATGCGAGCTTACGTAGAACAACTGGTAGCACAAGGTGGTTACAGCAGTGTTAGCGAATACTTTCGGGAATTAGTACGACAAGACCAAAAACAAAGAGCAAAGGAACAACTACAGACCATGCTTTTAGAAGGATTAAATTCTGGAGAAGCTACAGAAATGACAGCACAAGAATGGGAAGATATTCGTCAAGCAGTCAGAGACAAAATTAACAACCGTCAAGGTGCAATTTAGCTTGTGATGTTTGAAATTAAAAAAAGACCTCAAGTTATCCGTGACTTGATAGATTTAGCAACCTACATAGCAGAAGATAATTCAGATGTTTCTGACCGCTTTTTAATAGCAGCAGAAACAACATTTAAACAATTAGCTAAAACTCCAGCTATGGGAAAAATCTGTCAATTTTCTCATCCTAATTTAACAGATCTTCGACAACAATCAATTAAAGGATTTAGAAAATATCTGATTTTCTATCGCATTTTTGAATCAGAAATTGATATTTTGCGAGTTATTCATAGTGCAAGAGATATCGGAACAATATTAGATGAGGATTTACAATTATGAACGTAGGTTGGGTTGACACAAGGAAACCCAACAATAACCAATAACAGGGTAACGTAGAATTAATGATAATAAATAATTAAAAGTAATGATTGTTTCTTTAATCAAGTTTAGGGTGCGTTACGCTGTCGCTAACACACCCTACGGATCTAAACTTCAACAAAAGTGGGAATATTTACCATTAAATCCTCCCTTTTCTCCCGAATTTCCCCAGAAAAATGCTTATCTATTAAATCTGCAACCTGTTCAGCTTTAACTTTACTATAACGAGTTTTATCAGGCATAACTAAATTAGGACCAGCTTTACAGTTTTTCATACAGCCAGTACCTTTAATAGCGACTGAATTTTCTAAACCATGATTTGTTAATTCTGACTCCAAAGCTTGACACAAAGCTTTACCTCCGCGCTTCATACAATCAGATTTTTGACAAACTAGAATTGTTTGCACTTTGTCCGGTTTCGTCTTAGCTAGATTTTGCTCTACAACCGTTCCCATATCAGCACTCGCAGCCATAACTCGTTCCGCTACCAATGTTACCTGATCTTTTTTGGCGTTGTATTGTTTTGTTCCCACAACTTGTAACCAAGTCCCTTGAGGTAAACGCAAATCAAAAGCACTCCGTAAATGTTTGGCTAATTTTATATAACATTCACCTTCGGAAGTCCATAATAACAAGCCTTTTAGCTTATATCCATCCTTGATGACAAAATCCAAAAATCTGCCCTCAAAACAAAATTCTGTTACTTGTGAATTAGTATATATACTCATTTTTCCCCTATCTAACTAAAATTTTTGGTAACGAATACACCAACAATTTTCAAGATTCCCAATCAAGTCTTGACGAGAAGCAGTAAATTGTTTAATTACACTCCAGAGTTGAATAGCTGCGGTGAGGTTATTTACTTCTACCATTAAAGGCTGGTTAGTATCACAAATACAAATTATATCTAATTCTTGTAAGCGTTGATAAACCTGCCAACGGTCTGCCCAATCTATATCAATAACGTGCTTTTTGTCTGTTTCTGAGCTAGAAGATTTCAAGTGGATAGCCCCCAAAATGCCATAAAATTGCAGTAAAACTAGAAACTCACAGCCTAAATTTACAACTTAGTGGGAGTTTAGCCTCTTTCTCTAGAATACACTAAGTGCAAAATATTGTCATTAATTTTGAGAAAAAATCTCATCTTTTTTAAATTGGTGGATATGCACATTTTGTGATTTAAGTCAATATATATAGCTACAAAGGTAGATATATTACAAAAATTGATGATTGCAATTACTAGTAATGTCAAAGTTTTTAATATTTAGTAGCCTTGTTTTTATTTTAAAAATGCTAAGATGTTAAAGGTAAGCAGTTAAAAACTATAACTCTTAAAAAGAGAGGAAAACCATGTCTGATACGCAAACTATATTACACAATTTTGGTCAGGTTTATGACAATCCTGTATTATTAGATCACAGTGTAACCGCACCAGTTGTTGAAGGATTCAATGTCGTATTAGCTAGTTTTCAGGCATTGTATCTACAATATCAAAAACATCATTTTGTAGTTGAAGGTGCGGAATTTAATTCCCTGCATGAATTTTTCAATTCCAGCTACAAAGAAGTACAAGATCACATTCATGAAATCGGTGAACGTTTAAATGGTTTGGGTGGAATACCAGCAGCAAGTTTTAGTAAATTAGCTGAATTATGCTGTTTTGAAACAGAAGCAGATGGTGTATTTTCGGCGCGAAAGATGGTAGAAAATGATCTAGTAGCCGAACAAGCATTAATTGGTGTAATTCGCCGTCAAGCTTCACAGGCTGAGAGTTTGGGTGATAGAGGTACAAGGTATTTGTACGAAAAAATCCTCTTAAAAACTGAAGAAAGAGCTTATCATTTAGCTCACTTCTTAGCCAAAGATAGTTTAACCTTGGGTTTTGTCCAACGGGCTGAAAACTAAACTTTTCGTAATCTCGATTCAACTAAACTTAAATGGTAAAAATTTTTAGTAATTGAGAATTTTACAAAATTAATCCTTTTGGCAGAAAAGTATAAATTATGCTTTCTGCCATTTTTTATAATGGCATATTTTTTATATTTAGCTAATTAAAGCTAATTAAAAATATTGTCATTTATCCATTTAAATATAAATGCAATTTCTTAAATATTTCACATATATCTAAAAATAAATTATTGATAATCTATGTCAAAAAGAATAATTAAGCAAATAAAAATATTTGGCAACAACTTGATTATTATAACTTATAACCAATAAATAAACACTTAACCTCTCTGCGTCTTTGCGCCCCTGCGTGAACAAAAAATATGAAAACTAGTCAGAAAAATCCTCCATATCCATAATTCTTTCCTCTGTTAGTGATAGCGAAGCACTGCTGCAAGCAGTTCGCTACCCGGAAAAGTTGATAATGAATGGCATGATAGGGGGTAAAGACCTTTAAAATAGTCCAAGATTTGTATTTTTGTCATCTAAGGTAAAAACTATGCCCCGTCGTCAAGACCTCAAAAAAATTCTCCTGTTAGGTTCAGGACCCATTGTCATTGGCCAAGCCTGTGAATTTGATTATTCTGGAACTCAAGCCTGTAAAGCTTTGCGAGAAGAAGGCTATGAAGTAGTGCTGGTCAATTCCAACCCAGCGACAATTATGACTGACCCCGAAACAGCAGACCGCACTTATATTGAACCGCTGACACCGGAAATAGTGGAAAAAGTTATCGCCAAAGAAAGACCAGATGCTTTGTTACCAACTATGGGTGGACAAACTGCGTTGAATTTAGCTGTGGCTTTGGCAAAAAATGGCGTTTTGGAAAAGTACAATGTTGAGTTAATTGGTGCGAAATTACCAGCCATTGAAAAAGCCGAAGATAGGAAACTGTTTAACGAGGCCATGGCGAAAATTGGCGTAGCAGTGTGTCCCAGCGGTACAGCTTCTACTTTAGAAGAATCAAAAGCGATCGCTTTAGAAATCGGTACATATCCCCTAATTATCCGTCCAGCCTTTACAATGGGGGGGACGGGGGGCGGTATCGCCTATAATCAAGAAGAATTTGAAGAAATGGCCCAGGTGGGTATTGACGCTAGTCCGGTTTCCCAAATTCTCATTGACCAGTCTTTATTGGGCTGGAAGGAGTATGAATTAGAGGTAATGCGAGATCTAGCCGATAATGTTGTTATTATCTGTTCTATTGAAAATCTCGACCCCATGGGGATTCATACAGGAGATTCTATCACGGTTGCCCCTGCTCAAACTCTCACCGATAAGGAATATCAACGGCTGCGGGACATGGCCATTAAAATTATCCGGGAAATTGGTGTAGAAACCGGTGGTTCTAATATCCAGTTTGCAATAAATCCCGAAAATGGTGATGTAGTCGTAATTGAAATGAATCCCCGTGTATCTAGAAGTTCGGCCTTATCTTCCAAAGCTACGGGTTTTCCTATCGCCAAAATTGCGGCTAAATTAGCGGTGGGTTATACGTTGAATGAACTACAAAACGATATTACCAAGAAAACCCCCGCTTGTTTTGAACCAACCATTGACTATGTTGTCACAAAAATTCCCCGGTTTGCATTTGAAAAATTCCCTGGTTCTGAATCGGTACTCACGACACAAATGAAGTCAGTGGGTGAAGCCATGGCCATTGGCCGCACATTTAATGAATCTTTTCAAAAGGCTTTGCGGTCTCTGGAAACAGGCCGCGCTGGTTGGGGTGCTGATAAGTCCGAAAAATTGCCCAGCGGTGAACAAATTCGCGCCCAGTTGCGGACACCAAACCCAGAAAGAATCTTTTCTGTACGTCATGCTATGCAATTGGGAATTAGTAATGAGGAAATTTACGAATTAACAGCCATTGACCCTTGGTTTTTAGATAAGTTACAAGAACTGCTAGAAATAGAAAAGTTTCTCAAACGCACTCCCTTAAAGCAGTTGACAAAAGAACAGATGTATGCTGTCAAAAGAAATGGCTTTAGCGATCGCCAAATAGCATATTGTACTAAAACTAAGGAAGACGAAGTTCGCACCTATCGCAAATACTTAGAAGTTATCCCTGTTTACAAAACCGTTGATACCTGCGCGGCGGAATTTGAAGCCCTGACTCCATACTATTATTCTACTTACGAAGAAGAAACGGAAGTATTACCTAGCGATAAACCCAAGGTGATGATTTTGGGAGGTGGTCCCAACCGTATTGGACAAGGGATTGAGTTTGATTATTGTTGTTGTCATGCTGCGTATTCTTTACATGATGCCGGGTATGAAACTATTATGGTCAATTCTAACCCAGAAACGGTTTCTACAGACTATGATACCAGCGATCGCCTCTATTTTGAACCGTTAACAAAAGAAGACGTTCTCAATATCATTGAAGCCGAAAATCCCCTGGGGATAATAGTCCAATTTGGTGGCCAAACACCATTAAAATTAGCTGTACCATTGCAAGAGTATCTTCAACAACAAGCAGCCATTTTTAATGTTTCACAAAATGGGGAAATCCAAAATCCAAAATCCAAAATCCAAAATCCCCAGATTTGGGGAACATCACCTGATTCTATAGACATGGCGGAAAACCGAGAACGGTTTGAAAAGATTCTTCAAGAATTAAATATCGCTCAACCGCCTAATGGTATGGCTAGAAGTTATGAAGATGCTTTAATTGTTGCCAAGCGTATTGGGTATCCAGTGGTGGTGCGTCCTAGTTATGTACTGGGAGGACGAGCAATGGAAATAGTTTATTCTGATACTGAGTTAGAAAGGTATATGACCTTTGCAGTTCAAGTAGAACCAGAACACCCCATTTTAATTGATAAATTCCTAGAAAATGCCATTGAAGTGGATGTAGATGCGATCGCCGATCACACTGGTAACGTTGTTATTGGTGGCATCATGGAACATATCGAACAAGCGGGTATTCACTCAGGTGATTCCGCTTGTACCTTACCTTCTATATCCCTATCTCCAGCAGTGCTAAACCAAATCCGTTTATGGACAGTACAACTAGCACAAGCTCTATCCGTAGTGGGATTAATGAATATTCAGTTCGCCATAGTTGGTAATAATAGTTATTCTCCCCAGGTGTATATTCTGGAGGCTAACCCCAGAGCATCACGGACAGTTCCCTTTGTATCTAAAGCAACAGGCGTACAATTAGCCAAACTCGCATCCTTGGTTATGTCGGGTAAAACCTTAGAGGAATTGAAATTCACTAAAGAAGTTATTCCCTCACATATAGCCGTTAAAGAAGCCGTTTTACCATTTAGTAAATTTCCGGGTACAGATACCATATTAGGTCCAGAAATGCGCTCAACAGGGGAAGTAATGGGCATTGATAGCGATTTCGGCCGCGCTTTTGCTAAAGCCGAATTAGGTGCGGGGGAAAAACTACCACTTCAGGGAACTGTATTTGTGTCTATGAGTGATAGAGATAAACCTTTAGCCGCAGATGTGATTAAAGAGTTTATTAAATTAGGCTTTACAATTATGGCCACCCAAGGTACACGCCAAATTCTGCAAAAAGCAGAGTTAGAGGTGACATCAATTCTTAAACTCCATGAAGGTCGTCCCCATGTTCTTGATGCTATCAAAAATGGCAACATTCAACTCATTATCAATACACCCTCTGGAGAAGAAGCTCATGCAGATTCTAAGTTAATTCGTCGCACAGCTTTAGGTTACAAAATCCCCATTATTACCACCATTGCTGGCGCTAGGGCTACAGTCGCTGCTATCCGTTCTCTGCAAAATACCACCTTAGATGTCAAAGTTATCCAGGAATACTGTCCTAAGAGTTAATTGTCAATTGTCAGTTATTTTTTTAAGACCTAAGCCCCAGTGACGAGAGAATGAACCACATTCTAGAAATAGAAGCGTTCAGCGCAGGTGTTGTCGAAGGATAGGACAGGAAGGAAAAAAGTAGGTTTCAACCGGATTTTACCTTTACCTCAGTCCTATTTTCTTAACCATGGACCATTAACACAAACATTAAGCAATTGTTACAAGAGAATAATTATGGTTATTATTGAGATATTTTAACAAATATGAGGAAGGAATTTTTTCGTGGAGAATTTGGCTCAAACCCTTTAAATCTACGATGTTCAGGAACTTGAGATTTTGAGGTGATGTCAGTTTGCTGGGAAAGTGCGGATTTTGCGGTAGTCAAATTATTCTCATAAATGTTACAATTCTTAATATCGCTAAAGACGCAAAAAATATCTGACTTGCTACCCTGTATCTAAGCTATAGATACTTGTAAAAACCAGGATATAACTGTAGTATTTAGCAGTAAAATACCTAATTTCCCAAAAGATGAGCAACAGTCTTTGACTAGGCGCTTTTGTTGTCAACCATCATCAGGGTTTCCTGTCCAATTAGGTAGCAACCTCCCAATACGATGATTCGGTTCACGAATCTATCAACACACAGCACACAATAGTGTAACCCACCATTACCAAAGAGTAGCGCCATGAAGACCGCTAAAACAGCCACCGACCTCGTGCGGACTTACCTGCGTGAGATTGGCCGTGTGCCACTCCTCACCCACGAAGAAGAGATTTTTTATGGTAAACAGGTGCAACGATCTACTGCCTTGCATGAGATCCGGGAAGGTCTTGCTACCCGGTTGGGTCATCCACCAAGTTTAGAAGCATGGGCCGCAGCGTCTGATTTAGAAGTATCAGAATTAAATCAGGCCATTTCCCAAGGTGAAATAGCCAAACGGAAAATGGTAGAGGCCAATCTCCGATTAGTTGTGTCTATTGCCAAAAAGTACATTAAGCGCAATGTTGATTTACTTGACCTCATTCAAGAGGGCAGTATTGGTATGCAAAGAGGTGTAGAAAAGTTTGACCCCACTAAAGGCTATAGATTCTCTACTTATGCTTATTGGTGGATTCGTCAAGCTATTACCCGTGCTATTGCCGAAAAAGCCCGGACTATTCGCCTACCTATTCATATTACCGAAAAACTCAATAAAATTAAAAAAGCCCAGCGTCAACTATCCCAAGGTCTGGGACGTGCGCCTACGATAGCTGAGTTATCCCAAGAATTAGACCTCACACCTAAACAGGTGCGAGAATATCTAGAAAAGGCTCGTCTGCCATTATCTCTAGATTTGCGTTTAGGAGATAATTATGATACTGAACTTGGGGAAATGTTAGAAGATACAGGTGCAACACCGGAAGATTTTGTCATGCAAACTTCCCTATCTTATGACTTAGAGCGGATGATGTCAGAACTCACCCCCCAACAACAGGATGTAATTAGTCTACGCTTTGGACTAAAAGATGGACAATCCTTAACTTTGGCTAAAATTGGTGAAGTCCTGAATATTAGCCGGGAACGGGTTCGTCAAATTGAACGCGAAGCTTTAAGTAAACTTCGCAAATCTAAAGCCACTATGAATGAATATCTTGCAAGTTAGTCGCTTGTTTTCTGCTTTCTTTATGGGTGGAGTTTCCCCACCCATACTAACCATACTAGTAGGTGAAAAAACCCCCATTTCTAGTACGGTTAAACCGACTCCCTCAAAGGGAATAATCTGCTATTATGATTAATATCATCTGTATAATAGTCAACTAAATCGAAGCAACGATACTATCAATTATTTCAGTCACAAACCCCATTGTTAGCAGTGACACTATAGGAGGTCAAGCATGAGTAACCAATCTAACCGAGTATCAGAATTTTTTAATAGTGAGTCGGAAGCAGGTAATTTATTATGGCAATACGTTAAATCATTAAGTCCAGATACAATTACTCAATTATCCAAACCCAGTTCCCACGAAGTTTTACAGGTCATGGAACGTAATATTATCGGACTTTTAGGAAATCTACCTTCTGAACAGTTCGGTATTACTATTTCTACCAGTCGAGAAAGCTTAGGTCGCTTATTAGCATCCGCGATGATTAGTGGTTACTTTCTGCGGAATGCAGAGCAAAGGATGGGTTTTGATATGGTTGTACAAGCAACAGAAGCGAATAATAGCGCTGAATAATATTATTGTAGCTTAGGAAAATTATCAAAACAAAGATCAACTCGGTAGAGATATAATTAATCTGCCGAGTTTTTTGATTATTTATTGGTAGTTGGTAGGTAATATTATATGAATGAAACCAATTTTTCTATTCCTCATAAAATTATTGGTGTTGCTGTTATTTGGAATGACCAAAAACAAATTTTAATTGACCGTCGGCTTCCCCAAGGTACAATGGGTGGTTTATGGGAATTTCCAGGAGGAAAAATCGAAATTGGTGAAACTATTCAAGAGTGTATTAAACGGGAAATCTCGGAAGAGTTGGGAATAGAAATTGCAGTTGGAGAACATTTAATTACTATTGATCATACTTATGCTCATTTACGGGTGACTTTAACGGTACATCATTCTCAACATTTAACAGGTATTCCCCAAACTATAGAATGTGATGAAGTTCGCTGGGTAAGTTTGGACGAATTAGATAATTTTAATTTCCCAGAAGCGAATGGGGAAATTATCACAGCTTTAAGGAAATATGATCAGGAAAATTGATAAATTAGACATTTATTCCCAATATTTACACATCTTTAAACCTGCATTTAGATCCCCTACTTTTAAGTTAATCTTTGGTAAATAATAATTTATCAAAGAAGTCGGGGATCTTTTGTTTGTGTTATGATAAAAATCAAATATTGTTAACCCTTTTTTCAACAATCAAAGGTAACAATCTATTAACACTATTTATTTGTTACTAATAATTTTCTACAATAGTTAAAAGGACTTTTATTAAAGGTGTAGGTAAAAAATGTCTAAAACCGTTGCTGACGTGATGAGTCGTGATCCTATACTCGTCCGTCCTCAAACTCCCTTAAAAGAAGCTATCCAGATTTTAGCAGAAAAACGAATTAGCGGTTTACCTGTAATTGATGACGCAGGTAAATTAGTGGGGATTATATCAGAAACAGACTTGATGTGGCAAGAAACCGGTGTAACTCCACCCGCTTATATTATGATTTTGGATAGTGTGATTTATTTACAAAATCCCGGTACTTATGAACGAGATTTACATAAGGCTTTAGGACAAACTGTAGGAGAAGTTATGAGTAAAAATCCCGTGGCTATTTCTCCTGATAAATCATTAAGAGAAGCAGCACAATTGATACAAAATCACCAGGTTCAGCGTCTCCCTGTTCTTGACAATGGGGGTAACGTCATTGGTATTCTCACTCGTGGTGATATTATTCGTGCTATGGCTACTGACTAAGAAGCACCAGAAGATTAACGGACAAATGACATAGGATAATTAAATGGCTGTTTCGGCTGATACTATCAAAACATTACTAGATTCTGACAATTTGGGCGATCGCTTACGTGCGGTTAATCAAATCCGCGAACTAGAACCACACATCGGTTTAGAGTTAATACAGATTGCTATAGGTGATAGCAGTGCGCGGGTACGTTATGCTGCGGTCAGTCAAATGGACACCCTGGGAAAACAGGATTTACCATTATCCTTGACAATATTACGGGGTTTACTTTATGATCCCGAAGCAGATGTGCAAGCAGCCGCAGCAGACTGTTTAGGTGCGCTAAAATTACATGATGCTTTTGAGGACTTACAAAAGCTTTACCAAGAAACATCAGAATGGTTAGTCCAGTTTAGCATTATTGCGACCTTGGGAGAATTAGGAGATCCACGCGGCTTTGAACTACTCAAAGAAGCAATTTCTTCAGATAATGGCTTAATACAAACTGCGGCCATTAGTTCTTTTGGTGAGTTGGGAGATACAAAAGCAGTTCCTCTCCTCGTTCCATACTGCACTAATCCAGATTGGCAAGTGCGTTACAGAGTTGTGCAAGCGTTGACTCGCTTAAATAGTGAGGATGCTAAAACTATTCTAGCCAATTTAGTAAATGATGAAGTGGAAGCTATTTCTCATGAAGCTAAAAAAGCTTTACAGTTAGTTTAGCCTAGTAGTTGCGTTTATTCGATAAAGCGCAACTGCTGAACTCATTTTTCTAATTTCTCAATTTTTCTAAATAACTTGATTTTTGATTGATATCAAAAACTTGATCATTAGACATCAGGTGAAAATTAAAAAATTAAATATGTGTTATCTGTAACACTTAACTCTTTTAGAGACGTTCCATAAAACGTCTCTACATTTTTTATCTTTCGCGGAAATTTCTCTTAACCCCCATATACCTGCGGCCAAGTCGTCACTACAAATACTATAACCGCACTGATAGCTAGGATACCTTGAATCAAATTTCCCACCACCGTTCCCACGGTAATTCCGATACCAGCTTTTACCGCAGACCATAATCGTCTTTGGTAAAGGAACTCACCCACAATTGCACCTAATAATGGTCCAAATAGAATTCCCAATAATGGTCCACCAAAGGGTAAAGCGGGTAATAATCCCAAAAATCCCATTAATAAACCCACAAAAGCGCCAATTTGTCCCCACTTACTAGCACCTGCTTGTTTAGCCCCAATGTAACCAGCAAGGAAATCAACTCCCGTACTCAGAAGTAAAACAATGATTGTCACAATCAGGGGAATTTTAATAGCAGCAAAGGAATGACTGACCATTCCCCAGATGATAATAGATATTAAAATCAGGCTGCTTCCAGGGATAGCAGGAACTACAGCACCAATAATTCCCACTAACATTATAGCCAATAATAGCCAATAAATAATCTGCATAATTAATTTAAGAGTCGGAAGTTAGAAGTCGGAAGGAAGAAAAAAATTACTCATTACTAAGAGTAACAGCTAATTTATCCGTAATTCCCGCAGTCCAGTTTTCATCTTGTTTAGTATAACTGCACGGTTGATTTGCTGCTAAAATTAAAACTCTTTACTTTACCAACGGAATGTTAAATGAGTGTATCTGCTGATATTATAAAAGAATTACTGGATTCTAACAACTTAGGCGATCGCTTAAGTGCAGTTAATCAAATACGCGAATTAGAACCACATATCGGTTTAGAATTAATACAAATTGCTATATTACTTACTCCTGCATCATAACTATACCCCAAATTAATCTACTTATTCGCGCCTTTGCTCCTGAGCGTCTTAGCGCGAAACCTTGATCAAAAATCAAGCATAATTAACCATTATCAAACAAAGAAAAAAACACTATGAACACACAACCCCTCCCCCTCCCCCTCTGCGTCGGAGTTCTCGGCTTCGGTGGACTCGGCCAAGCAGCAGCCAAACTCCTTTCCAGCAAACGGGAAATGATTCTCGTCGCCGCCGCAGACCAAAAAGGTTACGCTTACTCTAGAGAAGGCTTAAACACCCAAGCTTGTATCACGACCTACCAAAATCAAGGTACAGTGGGTTATTTAGAATCCGTTGGGACTTTAAGCAACAACAGTATTCAAGATTTAATCACCACCAGTCAGCCTGTAGATGGTTATTTTCTGGCTTTACCCAACCTTCCTAATGATTTTATTCCTTCGGTAGCTAAACAGTTCATTCAAGCCGGTTGGCGCGGTGTCCTGGTTGATGCTATAAAACGCACCAGTGCCGTAGAACAACTTTTAGCGATGAAAGATGAACTACAAGCAGCGGGAATTACTTACATGACTGGCTGTGGTGCTACTCCGGGACTGTTAACCGCCGCTGCCGCTTTAGCCGCTCAAAGTTACGCTGAAGTCCACAAAGTAGAAATTACCTTTGGTGTAGGAATTGCTAACTGGGAAGCTTACCGTGCTACTGTGCGGGAAGATATTGGCCACATACCCGGTTATACTGTAGAAACTGCTAGAGCCATGACAGACCCAGAGGTAGAAGCATTACTAGATAAAACCAATGGTGTGTTAACTTTAGCGAATATGGAACACGCTGATGATGTGATGTTAGAAATAGCGGGTATTTGTTCACGGGATAGAGTCACAGTTGGTGGTGTCGTTGATACCCGTAATCCCCAAAAACCTCTCAGTACAAATGTGAAAGTTACCGGACGCACCTTTGAGGGGAAAATATCCACTCACACCTTCACATTAGGGGATGAAACCAGCATGGCCGCCAATGTGTGTGGTCCAGCCTTTGGTTATCTTAAAGCTGGTCAAGAATTGCATAATAGGGGCATTTCTGGCTTATTTACCGCAGCGGAAATCATGCCAAAGTTTGTAAAATAGGTGATTGGTAAAAAACAAAAAAACAAAATCCCCGACTTCTTTAAGGAGTCCGGGATCTAAACCTAGTACAACCGTGAAATCAATATCGCACTTTTTAACTTATAGGACTTACGCGCAATTTGCTTCTTCATGAACTACTAAGGAGCGAAGGACGGGGCTTGTGTCCTATGTTTTTGGTCATATACCTTAAATGACATAGGTATTGGTCAATTAATTCTGTATACTTATATTCTGTTTCATTTACATTATCTTTTGTGATCTTTTGTGACTAGAAATCGTGAACCTTTAGTTAGTTTAGCACTGTATCACGCTTTTAAGTGGTCGGTGATTAGCCCCTTGCTACACACATACTTCCGGGGCAAAATTTATGGCGCGGAAAATGTCCCCCAAACAGGTCCTGTAATCATAGTTAGTAATCATGCTAGTTATTTTGACCCACCTATAGTTTCCAGTTGTGTCCGTCGTCCAGTCGCTTACATGGCCAAAGAAGAATTATTTAAAGTTCCTGTTTTAGCACAAGCAATTAAATTATACGGTGCTTACCCCGTCAGTCGCGGTACTGCTGACCGCAATGCTATCCGTGCGGCTCTAGAATATTTAGAGAATGGTTGGGCTGTGGGTGTATTTTTAGAAGGTACACGCACTCCAGATGGTCGCATAAGTGACCCAAAAAGAGGTGCAGCCCTCCTGGCAGCTAAGGCCAAAGCTCCTTTTTTACCAGTGTGTTTATGGGGAAGTGAGCAGATTTTACAACCCGGTTCTTCTTTACCTCGTCCCGTACCTTTGACTATTAGAATTGGTCAATTAATTGACGCTCCCAGTTCTAATAATAAGGAAGAATTGGAAAGAGTGACTCAAAAATGCGCTGCGGTAATTAATGAAATGCACGATTTGGGCAGGTAAAATTTAAAAAGGAGATGCACTATAGCATTTCCTTTCTCAGTCAGGTACAGGAATCAGCAATAAACCGCAGATAAACCCAGATAAACCCAGATAAATCTGTACCTGGGTCGAGTAAGAACCTTACGCCAAATAATCAGCTAAATATCAAAAAATTAATTTATAATAAAATTATTATCTAAATAATATCAAAGTTAGACTAATGCAACCAGACAATGTACAAGTAGGCTTATTTGGATTAACTCATTCCAATAGAGACTTTTCTCAAAGAGAAAGTTGGGGAAAAAATCAATTTAATAATTCTTTTCCCGCATCCTTAGCTTGTTATACAGCACTTCCCGGTGTTATGAGGTACAGTAACAACAATTAGTGAACCAATTTTTTAAATGTTGAGGATTCATCAAATCGAGAGCAACAGAAATAACTTTATCAACTATTTC
>NZ_JACJQS010000057.1:0-19310 GCF_014696755.1 Anabaena sp. FACHB-1391
GATTTCCGTGTTATTAGTAGATGGGAAGCAACAAGTCAAATTTGCTCTAAATGTGGATACAAATGGGGCAAACTTGATTTAAAAATTCGGTCGGTTAAGTGTTTAAATTGCGGCACTGAACACGACCGAGATGAAAATGCTGCTAAAAATATAAATAAAGCCGGGATAGGTCATTGCCACGGCTCTAAACGGGCGCTGAGACAGAGTAAGACTACCTCGGTAGCATCAGTCAGTGAAGCGTCAAGAATCACCTCGCCTTCAGGCAGGTGAGTATGTCAATCAGATAATTTTCTTGAGTAGTCAAACCCTGCTGTTTTTTATTGTCAATATCAGATTGATATTTTGTAGATTTTTGTATTCTTGCTGAGTTTCTAATAACTTCCTTTCCTTAAATCCTAGTTTAAATTTAATAATTTTCATGATTATTTATGAATAAAATTGAAAGTAGAGATGTTTCATGCAACATCCATACAAAAATTGATCACAAATATAGTAGGTTGGGTTGAGCGACAGCGTAACGCAAGTTCTAGGTTAGTAAAAGATTGATATTGGATTGATATTGGGCTGTTGTCAAGTATTGATCATGTTGGGTTTCGTTCCTCAACCCAACCTACTTTAATTTCCTATCTTCTTCTGCTACCAAAACCGGAAGAACGACGACTAGAAGAACGACCTCCACTACCAAAACTACTACCAGAATTGCGTTGGGTAGAGCTAGAATTACCAGAAGGTCTGAGGTTGCTACCACCAAAACCAGAACCGGAGGCTCTTCCGGTTGGGTTATTATTGGTTGTAGCGCGTCCTGAAGAGGAGTTTCTGATGTTTCCTGTGGTGCGGAAAGTAGTACGATTTCTTACTGCTGCGGGTGGTTCATTGTAGCGAGAACGATAATTAGCAACTGCTGAATCATAACTAGAACCATAACCACCATAACCGGTCATGACCCCACCGGGCTGATAAACGGGGGGAACATAGTATTGAGGTCTAAACAACATACTACCAATAGCTTGACCAGCGACGTTACCAGCTAAAGACGCAGCAAAAGGTGTCCAAAAGTTAGATTCTTGACGAACAATGACGGTTTCCTTTTGTCCGGTTTGGGGATTGGTTTTTGTCTCTGTGACATTATGGACGTACTCAAGTTTAAAGTCTTCTGTCAGATATAAAGCTGGCTGACCATTTTCTACTTTTAAGTAAGTTTTCTTACCGGCTTTGATTTCTTCCTCAGTTAATCTGGCCATTTGTAGCTTTTCTGTAGCAAAGCTTGGGGGGTTGTTGTTGAGTAAAAACAGAGTATACTCACCATTGGCATCGTTATATGTGCCTTGTTGTACTTGATACTGTCCATCATTTAACTTGGTGGGGGTAGCAGTTTGGCTAATACCCGGTTTTGCAGAATTAGCTTGGTTTTCACCTCCACAGGCTACAGTTGTTAAGCATAAAGTTAGGGCTAAACAAACAACTGTAAATTTACGCAGCATAGTCATAATCACGGTATTCATGTTTTGTGCGGATACTAATTACAGGTTAACAAATATAAGACTTAAGTAAGATTTAAGCTTCCCCGGTTTTCTAAACCGGGGATTTCTGAAGAGTCCACAAACGAACTTTCTTAGGCTGACTTAAACAACCTCTACTGATTCCGCTAAGATCAATTCCTAGCATCACCATTACTTTTCTCAAGATATTAGCAGCACCATTAGCATCTGCATTAATTTTGAATCCATCAGAAGTTTTATACACCCCACGACTAACTCGTTTCCCACTCGCTTTCCACCCCTCGGGTTTTTCACCGAATTTAGGCATATCATCACCGCCGAGAAACGATGATTGGGAAGTATATGATTCTTCTGTTTCAATAAAATCTATTCCGTATTGTTTACATAGTTGAGCAATACGGTCTTTTAATTTTGCTGTGGGAATTTGGACAAACTTCTGATTATTTTTAGCTCCTAAGTCAATACCATCTTTCTGTCCTTTATTCCATCCAAAAACAATAGTACCAATTTTGTTGTCAATGCAGTGGTTAACGACTATCCTTGCGGCTTGATTTACTGCATTACGCATTTGTCGGTTTCTTTTTTCGGTAATAGCAGTTAATCTATTAGTCCAAAATCCCTGCGGTTTATCGCTTTTAAGTTTAGCTACCGATTTGTTGTACCACTGATTTAAACTTTTTAAATGAAGTCCATCAACAATAAATGATGTTCCTAGACTAGAAACACAGGTTAACCAGTTGTTTAGCCCATGGTCAATCCCTAAAACATTTTTCTTGTCAACATCAGACCTTACTTCATTTACTTGATAGACAAATTCCGCATAAAATTGTCTATTTCTAGGCAGAATGTGTACTTCTCTGATTGATTTAAAGTCAAGATTGGATGGCATTGGCAGATAAAAACAATCCATGTTAAACCATGCTTTAACTTTTGTTCCCAAAGGAAATCTAATCATCCCATCAATTAACTTTAATGACCTGCTAGTAAAAGTAGCCACGGTCATCACGCTTTTACAGTAATTAGGTAATTTTGGTTTCTGGGAAACTTCACCTTTATTCGCAGTTTTAATTAACCCAATGTACGACTTGAAAGATTCAGATACACTGGCCAATATTTGTTGGGAAGTATCAGAATACAATGCCTGGTAATGAATGTTTTTCTGATAAGTTCCTAGTTGCTTGTGCAAATCTGCTCTATTAGGAATACAACCAGTTTTAAAATACATCTGTCTGGAATAGTAAACACCGCAATTTATCAGCCTTTTAGCTTGTGTACAGACGTATTCTAAAATTGCTATTGTTGATTTATCAGATTTAACGAGAACTTGCTGACATCCGTACATTGTTCGACCTTCAATGTTTGTTGATTTAAAAAGTATAACTGAGGTATGATTCACTTGTCAAAAGATATATCGAAGATCCGCATTACGGTTAACTGTCACGGCGAATAAATTCGCCGTTGGCACTTCCTCCACTGTCTAAAGCTAAGTGGCTTGCGTGCCTTTTTTGCGATTTTCTTGTGATTGACGAATTATTCTTTTGTAGGGGTAATTCATCAATTATCCCCACTTTCCTGATCTTTTCCCTAAGTCCTGAAATAATTTACAATGGGATCAATTCGGGGTAATATTCCAATAGCTGATCACTAGAAAGATCATCTCCTAACTGAGCGGGTGAAAAATGCACCTGGATAGCGCGGAGTTTATGTTTGTAGTGTAAATTAATTAAAGCCTTTAAAGCAGCTTTAAAGGCGGGAATATTAGCTAAGTCTGTTTCTAACTCTGGAATTTCTCCCTCTGTGGCGACTATAATCATAACAATGACGTTACGGGTTGCGGGAAGTGATAAGGGCTGGTTTGAGGAAGTAGAACTAAAATCAAGATTAGCACCATATCTTTGGGCTGAGTCTGTGAATAGTTCATTGACGTAATCTCCTGCGTCCCCTTCGTTCCAAAATACATCACCTTCATTAGCAGCAGACAGCCAATATTCATCATATTGTAGCAGGGTTTGGCAAAGTTGCGCCAATTCTTCTCCTAAAACTTCTATATCACCATCAGCGTCAATTGCTTCCCTAGCAGCCCGATTCAAAACGCCTAATATCGGTGCTACATCAGATCCTCCTAAATGCAAAAATAAACGACAGACAACATATCTAGTTTTACCTATCATCCGATTAAATGTATCACGCATTCTTTGTCTCCTGCTAATTTGAGTAGATTAGTAGATTTTGTAAAAGTTCAAAATTATTTCTTTTCTACCAAATAACTAATATATGAAAATTCTGTGCTATAATCCACAGTCGCATTCACATTAGGCATAAGATATTCTGATGGAATAGATATATGATCATTATCATTAATGAATGTTGTTTAAATATTGTTAACTTTGGGAATTGGAGTCAAGTATCGAAAGTATAAATTAAATTATACATATTTACATATTTACAGGTGACAATGAAAATTGGTATTTTAGGTTTAGGATTGATAGGTGGTTGTTTGGGTTTCGATTTACGTTCTCAAGGACACCATGTTTTAGGTGTGAGTCGTCGTGAATCAACTTGTGTCAGGGCTGTTGAAATCGGTAGTGTGGATCAAGCTTCTTTGGATTTAAGCCTATTAGCATCAGCCGAAGTTGTATTTATTTGCACCCCTATAGGATTAATAGTTCCCCAAATTAAAGAGTTAATTGGTCATTTACCTAAGACTACTATTATAACTGATGTTGGTTCAGTAAAAACACCTATAGTAAAGGCAATTTCCCCTTTGTGGGAGAATTTTATTGGTGGTCATCCTATGGCGGGAAAGACAGATTCAGGTATAGAATCAGCACAGCGGAATTTATTTGTCAATCGTCCTTATGTATTAACACCCATAGAGACTACAGCTAGTCATGTTGTGTCAATTGTAGAAGAAATTGTGCGATCGCTTGGTTCGGTTATCTACCATTGTCAACCAGAACAACATGATCAGGCTGTGAGTTGGATTTCCCATTTACCCGTGATAGTAAGTGCCTCCTTGATAGCAGCTTGTTTAAGTGAAACAGATCTAGAAATTGCCGAATTAGCCCAAAATTTCGCTAGTTCAGGGTTTCGGGATACGAGTAGGGTGGGGGGTGGAAATCCAGAATTAGGGGTCATGATGGCGCAATATAACCGCCAAGCATTATTAAATTCATTATATCAATACCGGGAAAATTTAGACGAATTTATTCATATAATTGAGGGGGAAAACTGGGAATTATTAGCAGAAAAGATTAAATTAAATCGCCAAGCACTTCACAACTTTCTAGAATAGGGGCTGCTGAAAAAGTTGTAGGTAAGCTGTTACGCAGCCAAATTGTACAATCCTAGTATTGCTGAATTTTGTGATGCGGGCATCATTCTCGCCATGAGGTGTTGCTGTACAAATTAAATGCGTTACAGCTTAATAGCGATGTCTGCATTAATTGAATGCTATCGCTAATTCAGGAAAAGAAAGGTCCAAAAATGCTGATTAAAACTTAGGTCAAAGCTGAAATGGCTATCGCTTCGTTAGTTGAGACAACCTGAGCATAGGCAAAGCCAAGGGCTGACATAAAAGCACAGTGAACTTCTAAAGCAGGTGTAATATGACCATAGAATTCAAGATTTCTAGCTGCACAAGCATCGTGAGCAACAATACAGTCGAAACCTAAATCATTTGCAGCACGAGTTGTCGCATCTATACAGATATTACTCATAGCCCCACAAATCACTAATCTTTCCACCCCAGCATTACGTAAATCATCAAGAAGAGTAGTCTGACGAAAACCGTTCGGGAACTCCTTGATAATAAGCTTTTCGTTTTCCTGGGGTTTCACAGATTCATGAATCTCAGCGCCATAGGTGTCAACAACAAAAAATGGTGCGTCAGGATTCTTGGCAATATGTTGAATATGAAAAATTAATTGCTTTCTCTCACGAAAGGCATTCAGAAGCCTTCCAGCATTAAAAGCTGCTATATCCATGCCGACAAGTTCCCATTTACCACCGGGAAAATAATCATTTTCAATGTCAACTAGAACTAGTGCTGTTTTCACGTCATTATCTCCTTAAAATTTGACGATAACTCTCTTTTAACACAGAACTTATCAATTATCTATCTTCGTTTCCATCGGCTGATGATATGATCCCAGATTTTATTTTTACCAGATGTCCTCACCTTAGCCCAGCTAAATTCTATATGACATTAACTTACAACTTGTAGATTCTTTAATAGATGAAAATATTTTCTCACCTTTAAAGATATAGGAGTCATAGCTGAGTGTTACTTGTTCTTGAAAGCCTATTTTCCGAAATAGATTTTGAGATGCAATTCCAGTGAGTTCAGAAATAGCCACAGAAAAATAGTTAAGTTTGGCTAACCTTAAATTCTCCCTGATTAAATTCGTAGCAATTTTTTGATTTTTGTATTCATCTTTAACCCCTAATAAAAGAATATGTAAAGTTTGAAATAATTCCCAGTAATAATATTGATATTTATCAAAATAACTATATTTTAACTCCTGTGACAACTTCTGAATTGCTGCAAATTTATGACTGATTTCCTGAATATAAGGGGGAATAGTCATCAAATATTCTGATATAACAAAACCAACAATAATTCCATTATCTTCCGTCGCAACAATAGAAAGTCTATCCACAATTGCTTTCCTCAAATAAGCTTCAGCTAATTGTCGAAATTCTTGATAATTTATCTGTAAACTTTTAGTTATCGGTTCATTATTCACAAATAAATTAGAGCATAAATCAACAGTTTGTTCAAAGTCCTGTGATTCAATAATGCGGAATTTTACCATTTTTTTACCATTTATAGATTATCAATAATTTCAGTATTTACAACACAAATCATTAAGGCTAAATAGCAAGGCTTGAAAAACCCAAATATTTAGCAATTTAAGTTTTATATTGTGGGCATATTTGCCCACAACCTATGTACAATCAGATGTAATTTAGCTCATTTAATCATTACATCTGTCTCTGATTATGTCATTTGATATGACTGACAAACCAGAAATACTAGTAGCAGAGATTAGTATTGTCCTGCGGACAGATCAATTACTTTCAAAGAGGGCTTTTCCTGAGTATGCAAATACAATTTCTCCTTTTTGCCTTCCTGCTCCAGTTCAAGGACAAATCTGTAATTATAAACACCAGGTTTTAAAGTGCTTAATACCGCTCCTGCCCAATAATAATAAACTGGGCAATAACGATGACGCATCATATCTGGACCACCATAAACCTTCAACTCAGTGCAGATTTTGGTTTCAGAAAATTCCTCAGCGTCGCCTTCTTGTTGACTGTCTAGGAAAACAATGTTATTAATTTTTGGCATAGGTGGCCATGTTCCATCTGGTTTCTTTTCCATATCCATAGGATAGATAATCCAATTCAGAACCTGCCCTGGTTTACAGACAGTTTGTAAATGATCTGTTCCCTGTCCTTGCCCCCCGACGCTGTTGTCCATCATGTACAGGGTGTTTTTTAGGCTTCCCGTTCTCACAGCTTTATGAACGTCTATGACAGTGACTATATTCAGTTGCACTGAATTTAGCTGTCCAGGATTTTGCTTCTTGAAAGTAGACTTATCTGACATGGTTTTCCTCTTGCTTAGTTAAATTGTGATTCTTGGCAGTTTAGGCATCTTGACCCACAAGATAGAGAGGGGAAGCGGTGGCTATAGATTCTGCCCGAGTTCCCACGTTAAATTTGATGGTGTAGGGAACTAATTGCACATTCTCTTTCACCGTACCAGACCAGTAGGAGACATCAGTACCTTCATAAACCTTCTTTTCTGGTTCACAGTATTTCTTGTCAATGATGATTTCATCAATGGCAGCATAGGCTTCACATTCTAAGAATGTCACTGTCCAAACCAATACATCTCCTGCTGACACGATGGTTTTTAAACTTTCTGTACCATGGCCTGTAGAACCAGACGCTTTTTCGGTGTCTGTAAAATAGACTTGTCCGCTCAAGGAATCAGTTGCCAATGCTCCCACAACATCTATTACACTGGCGATCGTTATTGTTTTTGCCATAATCTGTCTTCCATTTTTTGAAATTGCGTTTGAAAATCAAGCATTTGACTAGGCTTTAGGGATTGGTAGGTATCCAATACCTGCATTTGTAAACCCATTTTTCTTGGGATCATTAGAAATCTTGATATAAGCATCATGGGTAAAATCTACTGGTACCCAAGCCCATGCTTGATTCTCACGAGATAGTTTGTACAACTGTATATGCATTGTGTAAGCATAGGTTCCTGGTCTAGATGTATCCACAGATGCAGCCCAGTACCAGCCATCTGTCACCATATCAGGAGAGCCATAGGCAGCAGGATAAATGATATTTTTATCAACTGCTTCGCCGGTGATGTTTGTAATGATGGGATTGAGAGAATTGATTTCGGGAATTTTCCCATCCACCTCAGTCACAAGGTTTCCTGTGACATCCATAATTTTTTGCCCAAGATGGCCAATGTCCTGACTAACATCACTATTTCTACTCTGAACTTGAGTCTTGACACCGACAGCTTTCGAGATCCTTTGTAGTTCCTCGACGACATCAGAGATATTTTGAGATTCGTCAGCACTAGCACCGGTCAGTCTATCTGCAAGGGCTTGTATCTCTTCAAGTGCCTTGAGATCGCTATTTTTCGACTTGTCTGATAGAAAGCTCTTGGGCAAGGTAGGGGGCAAAGAACCAACTCCATAGGGCAGCCAGTTCAAAACCTGCTCATTAGCTTGAGAACCATCACAGTAACTAGTGCCATTAATTGCAGAAATTAATTTGCCAGTGCCTAAACCTTCAGACCCCTGCAATTTCATGTTGTCGAACAGGTAAGTATTACCTTCCAAAGTGTTGGCTTCTATGGCCGCTGCCACATCAATCAACAATATTATTCCCAACTGTTGGCTCATAAAGATTCCTTTTTCTCTGAGTTTAAGTTTGTTTTCACTCTTCAACGCTTAGTTTCAACCGTCCATAAAGTCCTATCTTTACAGGGGTTTTTGTTGTTTTTTATCAAGCTGAGGTTAAATGCACTTCAAAGCAGGAGTATCTACATACATCAGACAGTTCTTGCCTTCATACATTTGCAACTCAAATCTATAGCGATAATCTACGCCAGGTACAAGATAGTATGGGACAATGCCAGACCAAACATTCAAATGCAGCTTATCGCTTTCCAGTTTTGTAGGGTCATCTGGAAGCGGTTCAACACTAGTACCATCTTGGTTAAGAAAGGTAATCTTTCTAATAGCTACTGGTGTCTGCAAATCAAGAGCTAAAATTGTCCACTGGATAATTTGTCCTGGGTGGCACAAGGTGACTAAATTGGTTGTTCCCTGATTGAGACTACCCAGAGGGCTATTGTCCATCATGCAAAGATTACCATTTAACAGCGTTCCACCCGAAAGTGATTCAATGACATCAACAACACAAAATATGCTGATCTTTGACTCCATAATTTTCCTCGTTATTTTACTTGAAAAAAAACAGTCCTTGACACTCCCCTCAAGTGAGAGGATTCTTGTTGAACAGAACTAACCTGAAAAAGTTAAGGATTTGCCATTTACAAGCCTACTAGAATAATTAATCTAGGGTTCGGGCATGACATTCCCTACCTTGTTATCCATATCCTGAGTCACATTAGGATATAGCTGACTTTAGAAAATATCTCTGATTAAAGGTACTTTACCTACTGGAGTCCTATAAATCTCTTCCGACCACTTTTTCACAAGTTTTATTTCAAACTTATACCCACTCTTTTCAGTGTAATATACATTAGCTTCTCCTATATTAAAAATAGATAAAGAGTGCATTAAAGATTGAATAAATAAACGCCTGATTCCTTCAATTCCCAGCATATTATCCATTCTGATAAACAAGGTTTTGATATCATCTACCGCAGCGATTAACTGCAAGGTCTTCGTTGTGCGATGGTTAACAAACTGCATTTCATGAGCTAGTGCTTCCAAGTCAAAAATACCAGCTGCCTTCAATTCATGACAGAGAGAAGCGTAAACTTGGGGAGCAGAATATTGTGTGTCGTTAATGTGAATAATATCTCCACTGCGACCTAAAAACTCAAATTGTTGGGTTTTTAATTCTGGTTTATCTATATTGGGACGACGTATCACCCTATCCCCCGATTTAAACCTCAGAAATGGTGCTTCATGGCCATGAAGTCGAGTCACAACCAACTCACCCTCCTCTCCGACTTTAACCCAGCGACCCTTACTATCCACAATCTCAACCAAATGTAACCCGGGAACGGTAGCCAAATAAGGAACTTCATGGCGCAACTGTAAGCCAATAGCTTCATTTTGAACTGTAGCAAAGTAACTCAAAATTTCCAGATTAGGATAAAGCTCTTTTAACTCAAGTTGTTTGCGATATGGTAATACTCCACTACCATACATTGCTACACGGAAACTTTTCCTAGCTTCTTCATGTAAACCAATACCAAGGTCACTCAGGATTGCTATACCTGCGGAAATTGCCATAATTGCCTTTGGACCGGGATAAGACATAATGTGGTGATAAACTTCCCTCATCACCGGACCTGCACCAAGATAGTTAATTCCGGGTATATTCTGTAAAACACCCCCAACCATTGTCCCGCTACTCCACATTTGAAAATCCGCTAAGGTGGTAGCAACCCACTTAGGATCATCCCCTGCTAGGTAATCAGCTAACATATGTTCGCCGATGAATTTACCAGCAATCTTGTAAGTATCTTGTAATTCTCGCAATGAGTAAACCATTTCCACTGGTAAACCAGTTGTAGTTCCACCACTGGCAACAATTTCAAAACCGCCATAACTTAAAGGAACAACTAAACCTGGTCTTGACCATGAGAACAACTCACCCATGGTGGTCTTATCAGAAATCGGTAATTGTTGCCATTCTTCAAAATTGCGGGGAGCTTTTTTTAAGCCTGACCTCTCAATCATATCTTTCCAAATAGGATTGAGCATGAGAGTATTTGTCATTTGCTGTAAACGCCGCAATACTAAAGCATTTTGAATTGTCTCTTCAAGTCCACTATATTCCGTCTCTAATAAACTTTCACATTTTTTGATTTTCTCAAAAAATGAAGGCAGTTTAACTACTTCATCAACTGATTTTGGTTCTAATTCATCAAGTGGAATTAATTTATCAATTAATTCTTCACTAGAAGTAGATACTTTCTGAGTTTCAGTATTCATGATCATTCCCCTCTCTTGATATTCTAACACTTTTTGTTCCCCTGCTCATAAAAGAATATAAAAGCAGCTTTTTGGCTGATTTCAGCCTAATTATTGAAACTAAAAATTTGTAGCTTTTTAAAATAGTCGCCTTTTAACTAAGTTCCGCTAATTAATTCCAGTCCAATTTTTCTAATTTCATCTAGTAACTCATGAAAGTGATGAGTATTAATTCTGTGATTCATGAAAACGACACGCAAAGAGTTAATTCCATCAATTTCTACCTTGGAGATGAAGAATTTCCCTCCTTCCCTAATTCTATTTCTAATTGCTAACTGAAAATCGGACAAGAGATTATCGCTCACATTGGAGGGTACATATCGGAAACAAAGGATATTCACCTCCGGTTGATGAATGGTCTGGAAATCAGGCTCGTGTTTGAGTATTTGATAGGCTTCCTGAGTCAACTGACACAAATACTCAATCTTATCAGCAAATATTTCCTTTCCATAAAGCGCCCATAATACCCACAAGTTCATGATTAGCGGTCTTTTAGTGCATTCAAAATTCTGTTCTGCACTATCGAATTGAGTATAGATATCAGGAACTTTTTCAAAGACATAACTAGCGTTCTGACGAAATGCGCCATAGCTCTTTTCCTTATTCTTATAGAAAAGAAGGGTACACACCCCAGGTAAAAACATCATTTTGTGAGCGTCCAAGACAAAGGAATCTGCCTTTTCAATTCCTTTTAATTTGTGACGCAACTGGTCAGAAACCAGCAAACTAGCACCATGAGCGCCGTCAATATGAAGCCAGATATTTTTCTCTTTGGTAATTTGTGCTAATTGATCAATTGAATCAAAAGCACCTACGGAAGTAGTTCCTGCTGAAGCCACCAAACAGAAAATCTTTAGCCCCCGTTTCTCTGCTGCTTCTAGGGTAGGACCTACCTGGTCTATACAAATTTGTTTTTTCTGATTAATTGGTAAACGGATAATTTGATTTTCTCCGATTCCCATAATCCCCGCAGCCCGACAAACGCCATAATGTGCATCTTCACTCACAGCAATGGCCGGACGATATTGATCCCCCAATGCAGAAATCCCTTCTGACCAAATCTGGGGAAATTTTTCGTTTCTAGCTGCTAAAAGAGCGGTTAAATTACCCAATGTCCCCCCGGAGGTGGTCACCATGGCAAAACTATCGGGACTCCAACCAATAAATTGGTTAAACTCATCGGCCATAATCCGCTCAACTACGTTCGGTAACTGCCCCGCTTCATAGAAGGAGGACGGTTGACTGACTATGGAACTAATTAAATCAATCAGACCAGCTAAGGGAATTACACCCGAAAATTGTCGCCCCATGTAACCGGGTGAGTACACTTGTATTCCAGTTTTAATATATAAGTCAATAATTGCTTCTAGCTTTTCCTGATTGCATAAAGCCCTATCCTTCTGTCCCTGATTCATGATCTCTTTTGCTGTTTGGGACAAGTCATAAGGATTACTCAGTGCCAGTCCTCTGATTGATGAGTCGGCTAAGTATTTTTCTAATTTGGATACAACAATCTCAGCACTTTCCCGAAACAATTGATCATCAAAAACACCCTCCTTGGTGATCAAGCTCTCGGTATCTGTATCTATATACGGCATAACTATTCTAGTCCTAACCCTAGTCTTTTTATGGGTAATGAATTTTTTTTGAGTATTTTTAGTAACCCTTTTGTAACTTACATGACAATTGTCAACTTGTCAATCATATTTACCAAATATTTCATTAAATAAATGTAAATATAGTCACTAATGCAAGATATCAGATGTAAAAAAGCTAACTAATGCTCAGTGGCTACTAAACTTTTTTTACGGTTTAGATTTAAGCGGTTAAGAGTCCGTGACAAGCTTAATACACTTACCTCATACGATATATAAAAAATAGCAGTCTTTTCTAAAAAGAAGATTAAATTATGGGAATTTACCTAAATATAAACTTTGATTACAAAATATAGACAAAAACTACCACCCTATGATTTGGCTACCATCAATAATACTCAGCAACCGTAATCAAAAGATCCCCGACTTCTTAAAGAAGTCGGGGATCTATATCCTGAACATGATTACAAATGCAGTTGATGAAGCAAATGATGAGTCACAGGTAAACTGTCTACCACCATCCCTAAACACAACAGCATCATGTAGGAAATGGAGTATAAAAATAACTCCCGCGCTATGGTTTTATCTTCGGGATTTTGCAATAAACGCCAAGACTTATGGACAAATATACCGCCTAAAGTCAAGGCAATAACAGCATAGACAATACCACTAGCGTGTAAGGGATAAAACAGCAATATAGTAGCAGTAACAGTAATTACCGTATAAAACCAAATTTGTCGTACCGTGGCTTGATCCCCTGCCACCACAGGTAACATTGGTATCCCTACCTTAGCGTAATCATCACGAATCATTAAAGCCAAAGCCCAGAAATGGGGAGGTGTCCACAAAAAGACAATGGCAAAAATTAACCAAGCAGCCCAACTTAAAGTATCTGTCACCGCAGCCCAGCCAACTAAAGCGGGAATTGCCCCGGCAGCACCACCAATGACGATATTTTGAGTGCTATGACGTTTGAGCCAGTGAGTATAGACTAAAACATAAAAGATGATGCCAGAGAAGGCTAAAAATGCGGCTAGGAGATTAGCAAATATTGTGAGGAGCGTAAAAGAAAGTACAGCCAGAACGATAGCAAAAATTAAAGCATCACGGGGTTGTACCTTACCAGAAGGCAGAGGACGGTGGCGTGTGCGCTCCATATCATAATCTATATCTCGGTCATAGATACAGTTAATGGTTTGGGCGCTGGCTGCGGCCAAAGTCCCACCAATCATGGTAATAATTAACAACCAAGGATCTACCTCTCCCTGGGCAGCTATCCACATACTTCCAGCAGTAGTGATTAATAGCAGGGGGATAATTCGGGGTTTGGTTAACTGGTAGTAACTGTGAACGACTTGGAGAAATGTGTCGTGCTGACGACGAGAGACATTAGTCTCAATCATGTTGGGCTTTTTCCTTATTTTTCAAGAACTGGTCAGCAAACCGCTTTTTGGTAGAAATATGAAGATGTGGCTTTATGGATTTGGGCTGTGAGTGGGAGTGAATGAATCCCGCAGTGATAAAACTGTAAATACCACCAAAGTACCGAGTAAAGTTGCACCAATAGCTTGGTGAGAAACAGTGAGAGGTTCAACTTGTAAATGTAAGCGGAAGGTAGCCACACCCAATAAAAGTTGTAAAATCAATAAACCACCCGCCATATTGGCCAGTTTCCGTAAAACAGGATGTAGTGCTGGTGTGCGCCAAGAAGTTAACACCACCGCCAAAGTAGCTAGAGTTGGGGGTAATAAGCCAAAAATATGACTGTACATGACATTACAAAGTTGTTCACCTGCCAAACACTGGTGTAAAGCCCAGCGAGAACCCACTAAAGCACCCAGTAGACTTTGTAAGTAGACACAAATGGCAGCAGTTAAACTCAGTATGGGTAATTTACCCACTGTTCCCGTTCCTTGATAAGAGGCCAGACTTGTACCGATAATTAACAAAGTGGTGAAAAATAGCAGTGCTGTTCCCAAATGGGCAGTAACGATATCAAACCGCAACAATTCAGTTACAGTCAGTCCTCCCAAAATCCCTTGCAAGACAATTAAAAATAAGGCGAATGTAGAAGCCCAAGGTAGCCACTTGGGTAAAGAAAGACGATGCCACCAAGATAAACTACAAAGGGCGATCGCACTAAAGCCAATTAAAGCCGCATCTAGACGATGAAACCATTCCAAAAACACCTGGAGATTCATTTGCTGGGCTGGAACTAACTCCCCATAGCATAAAGGCCAGTCAGGACAAGCAAGTCCAGCATTCATGACGCGGGTGGCGCTGCCTATAGCCATCAAAATTAAGGTGGCTATGCAGATTTTCCACACCAAGCGACGAATCATATCCTGGGGCTGTTGTCTAACTTTTGCCGCTTGATTTTGTGGTTCTAAGACAAATTCGTTCATTAACAATACCTTGAGACTGCTTGTGCTGTGAAGGGTGGGAAATTTCGTATTTTGATTTAGTGCCAATCTCCATTCACCCTAACCTACAGGTCAGAATGTAGAAATCGGCTTTCCCTTATACTTTGGATCACTTTAGCTAGTTTTAGCTGTAAGATTTTGTGCTGTTTTGCAGATAGGAACAGGGAAGGAGGGGGAAAAAAGTTAGGATTCAACCGGATAGAAACATTGATAAATGGGAATTTATGGGAATTTTTCGGCTAAATTGCCATTTAATCTGGGGACGGATAACTTATCTCCCTTGTACTCAAAATTGTGATCCTAATCCAAAAAATTAATAAAGATTTCGGACCAGCGCATACTATATCTCATACCCTGCATTACCTTAGTAAGTGGGGTCACTTTTGTCAGTGAACAAAACCTACGCCAAATATCTCCCAAAGCCTCTCTCTTTCGTGATCTTCGCGTCTTTGTGGTTCATTAGGGCGCGGTGCGTAACTCAAGGTTGAAGTAACTTGAAGATAAATTAGTTAATTGATAAAAAATCCGCCATGAAAATTCCAAGTACAATCTGGACATTACTCATTGGCATTGTCCTCACCCTCACAAGTCTCTGGTACGGTCAAAATCACGGTCTGTTGCCTACAGCGGCCTCCGATGAAGCCCCCTTGGTAGATGGTCTATTCAATGCCATGATGACTGTTTCTACAGGCATATTTTTGATTGTTGAAGGTGTTTTAATTTACGCCGTTGTTAGATATCGTCGTCGTGCTGGTGACAATGAAGATGGTCCAGCAATTGAAGGTAATGTGCCTCTGGAAATCCTCTGGACTGCGATCCCCGCAATTATCGTTATCGGTATTTCTGTCTACAGTTTTGATGTATACAGTAACATGGGCGGCTTTGATCCCCATTCAGCCCATGCAGCACCCATGATGGAAGAATCCATGAATATGCCGGGAACGGCTATGGCCGCTACCTTAAAGGAAGCATCTGTACAAGTAGCACAATTAGATAATAATTCCGATACCGTTACTAAACCAGCGGAATTAGTTGTCAATGTGACTGGACTCCAATATGCTTGGTTATTCACCTATCCAGCCACGGAAGTGACAACCGGTGAACTTCATTTACCCATTGGTAAAACCGTAGAAATTAACTTGACAGCTAATGATGTCATCCACGCGTTTTGGATTCCCGAATTTCGGCTTAAACAGGATGCTATTCCTGGTAGACAAACAAATTTGCGTTTTACTCCCTCAAAAACAGGTGAATATAATTTAATTTGTGCTGAATTGTGTGGACCTTATCACGGGGTCATGAAAAGCCCAGTAGTAGTTGAGACACAAGAGGCTTTTGATCAATGGATGCAAGAACAATTAATTGCAAGTAAGGATATACCCAATCAAACGATGGCTATGAACGCTGATAAATTCCTTTCTCCTTATATTCAGGATATGGGCATTAATTCAGAAATTTTGCATCAAATTAAGTAGGGAATTACAAAATACAGCGAATATAATTCATGGCTACACAAACAAAGTCCACTTGCGTGGACTAATGAAAAATTAAGTAATTTAAACCACGCATCATCTGGGTTTGGACTGTGTAGAAGTGGTTTTCATCGCCCATTTAACTTCTTTAAAATATGACACAAGCACAATTAGAAGAAACCGATTACAACCACAATCATACTGAAGAACATAAAGAAAGGCATTGGCGAGATTTTTTTGGTTTTAGTACAGATCATAAGGTGATTGGGATTCAATACTTAGTCACTTCGTTTATTTTTTACTGCATTGGTGGCGTAATGGCTGATTTAGTGCGGACAGAATTACGCACTCCAGAAGTAGATTTTGTCACACCAGAAATCTATAACAGCCTGTTTACACTCCATGCCACAATCATGATTTTCCTGTGGATTGTGCCAACGGGAGCGGGATTTGCTAACTATTTAATTCCGCTGATGATTGGGGCCAGAGATATGGCATTTCCTCGCCTCAATGCTGTGGCTTTTTGGATGGTTCCCCCCGCAGGTATCCTACTAATTGCTAGTTTAGCCGTAGGTGATGCCCCTGATGCCGGTTGGACTTCCTACCCCCCCCTGAGTTTGGTAACGGGCCAGGTGGGTGAGGGTATTTGGATTATGAGTGTGTTGCTTTTGGGAACTTCTTCCATTTTGGGGGCGATTAATTTTCTCGTCACTCTTGTGAAAATGCGAGTTCCTAGCATGGGTATCTATCAAATGCCCTTATTTTGTTGGGCAATGGTGGCAACTTCTGCACTAGTATTAATATCTACGCCCGTATTAGCGGCAGCTTTGATTTTACTGGGTTTTGATTTGTTGGCCGGAACAACGTTTTTTAACCCCAGTGGCGGGGGTGATCCTGTTGTTTATCAACATATGTTCTGGTTCTATTCCCACCCAGCAGTTTACATCATGATTTTGCCTTTCTTTGGGGCAATTTCGGAAATTCTGCCAATTCACGCCCGAAAACCGATTTTTGGCTATAAAGCGATCGCTTTTTCGTCCCTAGCTATCAGTTTCTTAGGTTTAATCGTCTGGGCGCACCATATGTTTACCAGCGGTGTCCCTGGTTGGCTACGGATGTTTTTTATGATCACTACCATGATCATCGCTGTACCCACTGGGATTAAAATTTTCGGTTGGTTGGCAACTATCTGGGGTGGTAAAATCCGCTTCACTAGCGCCATGTTATTTGCCATTGGCTTTTTAGCAACTTTTGTGATTGGTGGTATTAGCGGTGTGATGTTGGCCGCAGTTCCTTTTGATATTCACGTTCACGATACTTACTTTGTAGTGGCACATCTCCACTATGTCTTATTCGGTGGTAGTGTGTTAGGCATTTTCGCGGCCATTTACCACTGGTTCCCGAAAATGACGGGACGGAAAATGAATGAATTTTGGGGTCAAGTCCATTTCGCTTTAACCATGGTTGGTCTCAACATGACTTTCTTACCCATGCACAAACTAGGATTAATGGGTATGAACCGTCGTATTGCTGAATATGATCCTAAATTCACCGCTTTGAATGAAATCTGCACCTGGGGATCTTATATATTGGCCGTCTCCACCTTACCATTTATCATTAATGCCGTTTGGTGTTGGTTCTATGGCGAAAAAGCTGGTAATAATCCCTGGCAAGCATTAACTTTAGAATGGATGACTAGTTCCCCTCCTAGTATTGAGAATTTTGAAACTCTACCAGTTTTGACTACTGGCCCTTATGATTATGGGGTGAGTAAGGAACGAGTTGAAGTTGAACCCGTGTTAACTCCCCAAATTGAATCAGCACTTTAAAGAGAAAATTTGGCGTTGCTAAATAAAGGAATTTTTTCTCCCAGAGGCGCAAAGGTGCGGCGGGTAAGAAATAGGGTCTTTTGATTTACCTGAGTTCAGCAACGCTAAAAACTTTTAACCCATTACCCATTACCAATTACCCATTACCAATTAAATAATTTATGCAAAGTCAAATTATTGACGCGACTAATACTGAGTTAAATCATCATCAATCAGTTTCTGGTCACGAAGCACACCCAGATCATCGTTTGTTTGGTCTGTTTATGTTTTTGGTGGCTGAGGGTATGATTTTTATGGGTTTGTTTGGTGCATACCTAACTTACCGTTCTACTATTCCTGTCTGGCCACCAGCGGGAACTCCAGAGTTGGAATTGTTGTTACCCACTGTGAATACTTCTATTTTGATAGCTAGTAGTTTTGTTATGCACAATGCTGATACTGCTATTAAAAAGAACGATACTAAAGGAATGCGGCTGTGGTTGGCAATTACGGCACTTATGGGCGCTGTTTTTTTAGCGGGTCAGGTTTATGAATATACTCATTTAGAGTTCGGTCTGACTACTAATTTATTCGCTAGTGCCTTTTATGTTTTAACCGGTTTTCACGGTTTGCACGTTACTATCGGTGTTTTGGCAATTGTAGCAGTTTTGTGGCGATCGCTTACTCCAGGACATTACAGTAATAAAAATCACTTTGGCATTGAAGCGGCGGAAATTTACTGGCACTTTGTAGATGTAATTTGGATTGTTTTATTCGGGTTACTCTATTTACTCTAGGTATTTATTACTTAGTTGTTCACTCCACTTGAATAACCCACAGTCCCCCCCTTGGGGGTTTTTTTATTTGTACTGGTGAATAAGTATATATTATTATATATTATATATTTTGTTGGGTTTCCTTGGGTCAACCCAGCCTACAAACTGGATTAAAAATTTAAAACAAATGAACTCACAGAAACTACAACCCAGGGAATCATTAAATAAAGCATTTCTGAAAATCAATCCTTTTAGAAAGGATATTGAAACTTTTAAAAAACATCTAAAAAACCTAATTGCAAAAATTAACGAATCTGAATCAGAGGAATTTCATAAAAACCTGATTGCTGAATTTTTAAAGAACACATATTACAGTTCTAATCACTTTATTAATACTCAAGGACGAAATGACCTGGTTATTCATAATGGTCAAGACCCTAAAACCAGTGTTGGTGTAATTTTAGA
>NZ_JACJQS010000058.1:0-17639 GCF_014696755.1 Anabaena sp. FACHB-1391
GCAAATTAGCCAAATCAATTAGTGATGCTGGATGGTCAGTGGATTTTGGATTTACGATTTTGGATTTTGGATTGACTCCACCCTCAAGTGTGGAGCTTGGGGATTTTAGATTAGCAATTTTGGATTAGTTCCGCCCTGAAATTGTAGGGGTCAACGGCCGTTGCCCCCTACTTGTACCGAAAATTCCCAATCTAAAATCTAAAATCTAAAATCTAAAATTTCTTGGTCATTGTTTACTCAATGGTTAGAATATTTTGGTAAAGTCTATGGGCGTGTGGTTGTACCTGTTGCACCACAATATACTTCTCAAAATTGTTCTAATTGCGGAGAAATAGTTAGAAAATCCCTATCAGTTAGAAGTCATGTTTGTAAATGTGGGTGCATACTTGACCGTGACCACAATGCTGCAATTAACATTCTCACTAAAGCACTAAGACAAAGTGGCTATGATTTAAGTACCGTCGGGCGCACCGGAAACTAATAACGCTTGTGGAGAGATTACCCTCTGCTGAGACTTGGTAACAAGTTTGAGTAAGGTTGCTCATTGAAACAAGAATCACCGTCCCTCTATAGGGCGGGGAGCGTCAAGATTTTAAAATTGTATTCTTTTTCAAAGGTTTATCCTGCTCATAAATAAACTGTTCTTTCATTAAAAAAGCCATTTCCGCTTTTTGTAATTCTACTCCTAAATACATGGCATGGGAAACTTGTAAACCAGGAGAATCTGTGAATATTTGCTGGGAAAGTTTATGTGCAGATTTACCGGAATAACAATTAACTACTTCTCCAGAACCAGGAGTTGTATGTTCGACAATAATTTGATTATTCTGAATGGTAATAATGAAACTACCCGCAGGATCAAAATAGTCTTTTCTTTGAGCAATTTTACTATATTGAGATGAAATTATATTGGCGACATTTTCAAAACAATCATCATAAATATGGGCGCTTTGACTAATGGTAATTAATGCCCCCATTTTTAATATATGATCGGTTTTATTAATTAAAGCATTATAAATATACTTTTGTAAAGCCCTTAATCCCATGGCATTTGCTGGCCAAGCTGAAAACATATCATTACTTCTGAAGGTGGCAGTTAAAGATAGTTCATTATCAACTATCCTTACCCAAATATGATTTAAACAAGGTGGATTATCATTATGATCTTGACTAGCATCCCATAAGGACATTACAGCCCTTGCGGAATTAATATCATGAGCTAATTTTTCAATTACCTGTTCAATTTGATCTCTTCCAAACCAAGAACGTAATCGTTGTCCATAGGTGTATTTTACCCCTTCTTGATTAGTTGTATTATCTAAAATTTGCGAAATATATTCTTCTAAAAAACTTCTATCTATTGGTAAATAATTGGGTTCTGGAAAGTAAAAATTATCGGGTTCATCGGTAATAATTGCCATTAAATCTATTAATTCCTGCCATGTTCCATCATAACCTGTTGGTCTTATTGTTCCGGTTGTTTTAATTCTATGAATGATTTTTACCCAAGTTTCAGCGATGGTTTTACCTTCTATTCTGTGTCCATAGCGTGTTCCTGGAAAGACATTTGATTCAACTATGTTCATGGGAAATTGTAATGGTGTTCCCCAAGGTGCAACTATTTCTTTATTTCCATAATATTTGATTTTTTCAACAGCATCATAAATTGATATCGCTTCTTGAATTTCTACAGAATGACGTAATTTTTCTAAGGCATTTATATCAATATCAATATCAATATAACCCGGAATCAAAGAACGAATTACCCAAGATTTTCGCCCAATATCACTAATACTTTCTTCTACACCATGACGGAAAAAATCACCTAAGCATTGACAAGCACCCGCGTTTTTATCTTCCTTGGTAGCATTGAGAATAACTAAGTATCGGACATGAGGATTTAGCAATAGGTTACGAATTAATAAATTTATACCTCTAGTTGGTGAATATAGTTGTCCTATTACAGCATATTCATTCTTTTGCAAGTGTTTATATATTGCTTCTTTTACAGTCCATCCCGTAATTACCGCAGTTTGCCCACTTCCATAAATTAATTGATTGGGTTTGTGCTGGGCTGTATAATAAAATTGAGTTATTTCCTTGCTCACTTAATTTACCAGATTTTTATTACTAATGATTGATTATTTAGGATACAATAATTGATCTAGATTAATAAATTGTGTGATAATCATAACCTAAATAATCAATTGATAACGGTATAGTTAAGCATGGATTATCGGGATGCAGGCGTTGATGTTGAAGCAGGTAGAGCTTTTGTAGACCAAATTCGCAATTTGGTTCATAGCACCTTTAGAAAAGAGGTTTTAGGCGGTTTAGGCGGCTTTAGTGGCTGCTTTCAACTCCCCACGGGTTACAAAGAACCAGTTTTGGTTTCTGGTACAGATGGTGTGGGTACAAAATTGAAAATAGCCCAAATTCTCAACCGTCATGATACTGTGGGTATAGATTTGGTGGCGATGTGCGTTAATGATGTTTTAACATCAGGTGCAGAACCTTTATTCTTTCTTGATTATGTAGCTACGGGTAAATTAGACAAAGAACAATTAACTCAGGTAGTTGCAGGAATAGCTACAGGTTGTAAATTAGCCGGTTCAGCTTTATTAGGGGGAGAAACGGCGGAAATGCCCGGTTTTTACCAAATTGGTGAATATGACTTGGCGGGTTTTTGTGTGGGAATTGTCGAAAAAAGCCGAATGTTAGACGGTTCTCAGGTGCAAATAGGAGATGTAGCTATAGGTTTGGCTAGTGCAGGTGTCCATAGCAATGGGTTGAGTTTAGTCCGAAAAATTGTCGGTGATAGCGGTTTCTCATGGACCGATACACCAGACTTATTTAATGGAAAATCTATTGGTGAGACTTTCCTCACGCCTACACGCATTTATGTTAAATCTGTTTTAGCCGCATTACAATCTGGTTTAGAAGTTCATGGTATGGCGCACGTTACTGGTGGTGGTTTACCAGAAAATTTACCTAGATGTTTAAATCCGGGTCAAGCGATTAAAATCATACCCGAAAGTTGGACTATTCCCCCGGTCTTTCGTTGGTTAGCTGCGGCTGGTTCTGTTAGTGCTGAGGCTATGTATAATACATTTAACATGGGTATTGGTTTTGTATTATTAGTTCCACCCCAACAAGCAGAACAGCTAATTACTCATTTTGAATCTCAGGATATTCCCGCTTATGTAATTGGTGAGGTTATAACTGGAACAGGTGAATTAGTCGCCTTATTGTAAGGTAAAAAGTCTAAATTACCTATATTTGAATATACACATAAAACCCATCTTCATGGGTTTGAAAACCTGAATTTTTGCTAAGTTCCCATAGATTGACTTTGTTCGTGTAGTAGAAATTTATAATTTTTTTATACTTTGAAAACAACTGTGGTCAATTCCTCTGTTATCTGTAGCAGGATAATAAGTTGTCATATACAAACTTTAGATTCCCTTATGGAAGTAATCAAAAATACTCATCGTTTTCAGCGTTAATATTTGCTAAGATACTATTGACATATTGCAAAAATCCATTGGTGTAGTTAAAGAAGTATCTGTAATTACCAATTAGCGGTATTCGTTATATCTCACTTATTAAGTAAGACCTGTTTTGAGAAAAATGTAATTTTTGTGTAGAGGGGTTATGGTTATAAATTTTGCCCGGACTACTGTTTCCAAGGAACTACTAAAGCAAGTATTCCAACATATTGATGCTCAAAGTTGTCCCCAATTATTTAATTTTCATATGCACACAGTTCACTCCGATGGTAGGCTAGAACCTAGTGAATTGATGAGTCAAGCGATCGCAATTGGCTTAAAAGGTCTAGCAATCACCGATCATCATAGTATTGATGGCTATCAAGCAGCCAATTCCTGGTTAGAAGCGTGGAAATGCAGTAATCCAGATACACATACTCCATACCTGTGGAGTGGTGCGGAAATTAACGCCAATTTGCTAGATACTGATGTCCATATTTTGGCTTATGCTTTTGAGTCAGAACACCCCAGCATGAAACCTTATTTACAAAAAATACCTGCGGTGGGTAAACCTTATCAAGCAAATAACGTGATTAGAGCCATTCAAGAAGCGGGGGGATTAGCCGTACTTGCTCACCCAGCCCGGTATAAGCGATCGCATTTTGATCTAATTCCTGCGGCCGTAGATAACGGAATTGATGGTGTGGAGACTTTCTACGCTTACACTAATCCCAAACCATGGAAACCTAGTATTGTGGAAACCGAGGAAGTACAACAATTAGCGGAGAAATTCAATTTATTTAACACCTGTGGTACTGATACACACGGTATAAATCTACTACAAAGGTTGTAAATCTATACTTATCTCCTTTTAAACTCCCGGTTTGTATAACCAGGGGGTTAAGAGCTTTTTTATTTCATCACAAAACATCCTTCCTCTCCTACTCTTTGGTGACACCTTCCCTGAACCTGTCTTTGTGGTTAATTAATTGTTATAATCTAACTTAGATGGGACTTACCCAAGTGTCACAAAAAATTATAATATGATTTGTTTGTACTCAGGGCTTTAGCCCTAATAAGTGTTCCCGTAGCGTCTTGAAGATAGGACTCAGGTTCTGACTACGATCTTATGTATTGAGTTTAAATAACAAAAATATAGTCAGATATATGGTACAAAATATGGTACAAAAGATAAAGTTATAAAATTAAACACTTTGATATTCTAAAATCATGAAAGCATCTGCCAAATTTGACTTTGAAGACGAAAAATTTAACGCCCCACCGTCCCAAGTAATCCCTTGGTGTCAAATGCTCAGTCCTCGCTATGGTGAAGACGGTTTACAAAGTTATGGCTTAGCGATTAAACGCGAAAATGCCCAAGCTGTTGGCTTTAAACCCGATGATAATTGGCAAGAGATTCAGCACACCTTTAGTTCTGGAGAAGTAGATACAGTATTTCTGACGACTACGCCCAGACTAGTTATAGTCCGTCGTGGTCCGTTATCTGTGAAAGACCGAGAAACGGGAATTAAATTAGGAACTTTTAAAGATAATTACGATGCTTTTTTAGCGGATAAACTGAAATTTAAAACCTTTACCCGGCATATAATTTTTTTAGTCGGTGAAGATAAAAAGTTTTTGCACCAATTACCATTACAATTAACTCTGAGTGGTTCAGCTTGTGCTAGTTTTGGGAAAAATTACGCGGAATATCAACAGGGGAGAATTACAGGCGGTTTTGCAGGAGAATTAGAAAAAGCTTATGCTGGGTTTCAAAAAAAACCAGTCACTCCCAAAGGTCCATTATTTCATGCCCATGGCATTTATTGCCCGATAATTGAAGCAGAAGAAAGAGGAATTGAACCGAATACAGCCTTAGTGGCTTCAACTGTAGATTATAAACATCCTACAGTCGCAAACTTTACAGATTATATGATTGCTTCAGATTCCCCAGAATCGGAAATGATTCATAAAGCTTTTGAAGAATACAAAGAATTTGGCAAGGAAGTAGTTAAACCAGAAAGTTCTAAAGCGGAAATGGCTGGTATTAGCAATTCCTATGTTTATGCAGATGATGATGAACTTGATTATCCACCTTATTAAGAAAGATTGACATACCCTCCCCAAGAGGCAGAAAATAAAGTTTTTCTCTTGCCTCTTGGCTATTGCTTACTCTTTTAGTAATAAATAAAATAGTAAACCATTACCGCCAGAAATACCAGCGCGATCGCCGGCTAATTGACCAGAACCCATAAAATAATCAACTCTTCCTGGTCCTTTAATTGCACTACCGGTATCCTGATCTAAAACAAAACGGTTCACTAGACGAGATTCCAACTTGCCACTACTATTAGGGTAGGGAAAGGAATTGACAATTAGTGCCAATGCTCCCGGTGGCATAATAGCTTTGTCTGTAGCAATAGAACGTTCAGCGGTTACAGGTATGAGAAGACTACCCGTAGCAGGTCTACCGTTAGTTTCCGCAAAGAAAACAAACCTTTCCCAACGTGGTAAATAATTGCTTAACTGTCTAGGATTTTGCCGGAAATAACTAATTAATTTCGGCATAGTTAAGCCGCTCAGGGGTAGTTTACCATCTTTTGCCAATTCTTTACCGATACTCGTCCAGGGATAATCCGTTCCTCCAGCATAACCAACAGATGTTCTTTGGCCATTAGTTAATCTAATTTGGGCAGAACCTTGAATATGAATCATGTATGGTTCTAAACGATTACTAAACCAGACAATTTCTAAACCCTTTAACCTGCTTCTATTACCTAGTAAACCATTTTTCCCTTCCAAATCAATCCGTTTCGGGTGGGGTTTGGGCCATTTCTGAAAGTCCTTGGGTAGACGATAGAGAGGATACTTATATACAGAAGTCCTGACTCGACTAGCAGTATACACAGGTTCATAATAAGCTGTAAATTTCACAGTCCCCCGATTATCATTGCCTATAGACTGGTAAAAGACAAAGTCCCGACGCACAGCGGCCTGTAATTCTGCTGCTGACTGAGAATTAATTACCACTTCCCGAAATCTTACCAAACTCCGACGTACCCGATCTAAAGTAATTTCTGTAATTGGGTAAGTTTGATAAGCTGCGATCGCTCTATTGCTTTCCAGATAACGTAAACTGTTATCTATTGCAGTTAGTAGTGCTTGTTTATCTCCCTGTTGACCCCAAAGTTGTTCGTCCCAACCCAAGCAATTTTGAGGGGTACAAACAGTATCTATGTCCACCTTTTGCAGCGGTGGTAAACCTGCGGGTGGTGTTTCGGGGGTAGCTGGAGGGGCTTCTATGGGCTGTGGAATCGGAACTTGGGCTAAAACTGACGAAAATGGATTTATAAAAGCAATTCCCAGAGTGAAAGCAAATAAAGTCAGGTTTTTTTTCATCATCTTTCCATACTCGAATTAAAAACAGGTTCTACCCTAATCCCCGCAATTTTAGACAGATAACTAATAATCTACATAAGATACAATAATCCACCCCCAACCGGCAAGGGAGGAGGAGAAGATGATGTATTATTACTTACAAATAAATTAAGAAAAATTACCCCGAAAATACCCTAATTCTGGATCTGCTGATGCAGATAACTATTATTTCACTATTATTTCACTATTATTTCACTATTATTTCGCTTTTTCTATTTAATTTTAATACAAAGAAACTTATAAACAAACAACAACACCCACATCTACTCGCTTGTTGATTCCCCTTTCTTGTTAACTCTAGCCAGGGATGTACTACCTTTCACCAACTCGATAAACAAGCGATGGAAACCAGTAACAGCGCCCCCTGATTTTCATTCATCTGAGGGAATATCAGCTTTCGCGTTGGGTGTCGTTGTCTGTTGACTAGACAGATGTGAATTAAACAGCGATTTTACCTCTTGCTTAACTTGTGTTACTTCTCTTTTCTTCTCTCTAGCTGTTTTATCTGCCAGGGAAGCCTGATCGGCTTCAATTATTAGAATAACAATTTTAAATTGAATTGGAAATTTTTGCAATTAAACTTTACAATTCCCAAAACATAAGTTAGCTTTAAAACTGGGGTGAGGTAATTTGATCAACTATAAGAACACAGAGCCAAAGCCCTGACTACAAATAAAGGATGATCATTGTTTGTGACAGTTGCATAAGTCCTGGTTGCAAAACTCTACTTAAAATCCTCTTAATGTACGAATATTATTGAGAGTGGTAGCTTCTCCATAGGGATCGCCTACAGCCCTAATTATGGGTAAAGCTTGGTTGTAATAGTCCAGTGCCTTTTGCTTTTCTCCTAAACCATGGTAGACAGCACCGATATTATTGAGAGTGGCAGCTTCCCCACTGCGATCGCCTACAGCCCGACGTATGGGTAAAGCTTGGTTGTAATAGTCCAGTGCTTTTTGTTTTTCTCCTAAATCAGAGTAGACAACACCGATATTACTGAGAGTAGTAGCTTCCATAGACCGATCGCCCACAGCCCTAAGTATGGGTAAAGCTTGGTTGTAATAGTCCAGTGCTTTTTGCTTTGCTCCTAAAGCAGAGTAGACAAGACCAATATTATTGAGAGTGGTAGCTTCCCCACCGCGATCTCCTACAGCCCTAAATATGGGTAAAGCTTGGTTGTAGAAGTCCAGTGCCTTTTGCTTTGCTCCTAAATCAGAGTAGACAAGACCAATATTATTGAGAGTGCTTGCTTCCATAGGACGATTGCCCACAGCCCTAAGTATGGGTAAGGCTTGGTTGTAGAAGTCCAGTGCCTTTTGCTTTGCTCCTAAATCATCGTAGACAGCACCGATATTATT
This sequence comes from Anabaena sp. FACHB-1391, assembly GCF_014696755.1. NCBI lineage: Bacteria > Bacillati > Cyanobacteriota > Cyanophyceae > Nostocales > Nostocaceae > Anabaena > Anabaena sp. FACHB-1391. The sequence continues at coordinate 8,285 of NZ_JACJQS010000058.1, forward strand.
GAGAGTGGTGGCTTCTCCACTGCGATCGCCCACAGCCCGATGTATGGGTAAAGCTTGGTTGTAATAGTCCAGTGCTTTTTGTTTTTCTCCTAAAGCATCGTAGACAGCACCGATATTACTGAGAGTGATAGCTTCCCCACCGCGATCTCCCACAGCCCTAAGTATGGGTAAAGCTTGGTTATAAAAGTCCAGTGCCTTTTGCTTTGCTCCTAAATCATCGTAGACACGACCGATATTATTGAGAGTGGTAGCTTCTCCACTGCGATCTCCCACCACCTGATACAATAATCTAGCCTCTTGCCATTTTTGAATTGCTTGTCGCAAGGACTCTGCTGAACCTTCTTGATAAAGTGTCATTCCCTCTTCAAAAAGCCGTTCTGCATTTTCCTTTGTTTTCACTGATGATTGGGCAATTTTTACTACAGTGTCTTTTGCTAAAACACGGTTGCAGTCAGTAACCACACTCACACCACAAAACAGCACAACACTAATGGACAGAGTCATATAACCGTGATTTACCAGTGACAGAATCCGGTTCTTTTTTGGGATTATATTTGTCATACAAATTACACTTGAGTAGAATTGCGACCTTGAATCAGACTATAAAGCTGTTTAAATTATATTCTTAATAAATAGTATTGTGTATAAACTATTGTAAAAATTTTGGTGCTGAGTGGCTACGTTAAATGACTAAATTAAATCTTCAAATAATTGCTAGATAAGGATTTGAGTTAATTTGATCATCAAAAACAACTAGGCTAAAACCTGATTGTAGTAAGAACTTTAGTTCTTGCTTGGAGAAGTTACGGAAATAAGATCAGGGCTAAATCCCTGACTACAAATAAAGGATGATCATTTTTTGTGACAGTTGCATAGGTCCTATGATCATCAAAAGACCGGGTTTGCTGAGAGGATGTTTTAAAAGTAGTGTCTCCTGATTTTTACCTCCCTTAACAGGAAAATCTAGTTTCCTCTGAACAAGGGGAGGGTTAGGGAGGGGTAAAAATATTTGATACATAAATCATAATTTTTCTACCACCCTCTTACACCATACTCTTATATTCCTATTAAGTATTTCTATTAAACTGTTGCGGCTTGACGAACCTCTATCGCTTCTCCTGTCAAACTAAAAGGACGAACTTCGGTAATTTTGACTTTGACTATTTTCCCTTTTAGACAATTAATATCACCTGTAAAGAATGTGAGACGATTTCCCCCGGTTCTTCCCATGACCTGGGTTTTGTCTTTACTGTTTTCAGCTTCTACTAATACTTCTTCAATGCGTCCAAAGTAACGTTGCGATCGCTCGGCTGCTTTAATATTAACTAAATGATTTAATCTTTGCAATCTGTCGCTTTTTACCTCTTCACTGATTTGATCATCCCACAAAGCAGCAGGTGTACCGGGACGGGGTGAATAAGCAGCGGTATTCAATAAATCAAAACCGATATCTTCTACTAATTTCAAAGTATTTTCAAATTGTGCTTCTGTTTCACCCGGAAAACCCACAATCGCATCAGCACTTATTGACGCATCCGGCATATACTCTCTAATAGTATCAATAATTCGGCGATATTTTTCATGAGTATAACCCCGTGACATTGCTTTTAAAAGCTCATTATCTCCAGATTGAAAGGGAATATGGAAATGTTCACACACTTTTGGTAATTCAGCACAAGCTTTAATTAATCTTTCTGTAAAATAACGAGGATGACTAGTAGCGAATCTTATTCTTTCTATTCCTGGCACATCATGTACATAATAAAGTAAATCTGTCAATGTATGCAGATGACGACCTTCGGGAGTAGAACCAGGTAAATCTCGACCATAAGCGTCAATATTTTGACCCAGCAGCGTAATTTCTTTGTAACCTTGTTTTCCTAACTGTTCGATTTCATACTTAATTGCCTCCGGTGTACGGGACTGTTCCACACCGCGCACGTTGGGAACTACGCAATAAGTACAACGTTCGTTACAGCCATAAATAATATTTACCCAAGCTGTTACCTGACTATCCCGACGGGGTTGGGTGATATCTTCAAAAATGTGAACTTCTTCCGTAGCGACAATTTGATTACCCTCAAAAACAGACTCTAGCAAATCTTTGAGACGGTTAGCGTGTTGTGGTCCCATAACTAAATCTAATTCGGGTACTCGTCGCAATAAAGCTTCTCCTTCCTGTTGAGCGACACAACCAGCAACAATCAAAGTTAAATCAGGTTGTTCATGCTTGCGTTTGGCCTGTCTACCCAAATAAGAATATACCTTTTGTTCCGCATTATCCCGAATGGTGCAAGTGTTGTAAAGGATTACATCTGCTTGATTTGGGTCTTCTGACCACTCAAAGTTCATGTCTTCTAAAATACCAGCCATGCGCTCGGAGTCGGCCTTATTCATTTGGCAACCGAAGGTAATAATGTGGTAATGTCGTTTAGTGGTCATTGGGAATTACGCTTAATTAGTAATGTATATCAAGTCTATTTACTATTCTATATTGGAGTAGAAGGGCATGAAAAGTTAAGATATCAAAATTTTCGCTTTTCCTTGACTAATATAGGGAGCAAAAGATTGATATGATGATATTGTCTGAAGAACAGGAATGATCAATAAGTCAAAACTTTACTTTATGCTCAAAACTCACAACTACGTACTTAAAAATCAAAACTCCGTCCTCAAAACTCAAAATCCTGTAGTCAGAACTTCCAAACCTGTACTCAGAACTCAAAACTCCCTGCTGAGAACTCGTAACCTGATTCTCAGAAGCCAAAATTTCATCCTCAGAACTCAAAACTCCATCACATTAAATGCACCATCTGGACAACAAGGGGTAAAATTAACAACTAACCCTAAATCTACTTTACTTAATATACCTAATATGATGAGATGTCATTAAATGGTAATATAGTATAGGAATTTTTACTTAAAGATATGGGAAAAGCGATCGCAGAGATTGGATTTACTATTGATTGTAATTGTCAATATTAATCTGTGATTGCCCCAGGGTATTCTTAAACACAATCACTATGGATATATTTTACAGCGGATTACCATAAGAGTTAGGAACACTTTTAGCGGGCAAGATGCACGCACTACGGGATTTTTATGATTATAGCGGGCAAGATGCCCGCACCACGGGATATGATCATAATAATAATTATTAGCACATTGACGCTAATTACAGAGGCGAAATCTTTTTGTAAAAACCTGCTACCAAAAGACCCAACAAGCGGTACAATTAACAACCAACCCGAAATGCACTCCTTGATATGTATTGCGACTATTTAGTACAAATCCTTACCGCCCGTGTCTATGATGTAGCTCAGGAAACACCCCTCGAATATGCCCCCAATCTCTCCCAGCGTATTAATAACAAACTCCTACTGAAACGGGAAGATATGCAGTCAGTCTTCTCCTTCAAATTACGGGGCGCTTATAATAAAATGGTCAATCTCACACCAGATTTACTGAAGCAGGGTGTCATAGCGGCTTCTGCGGGAAATCACGCCCAAGGTGTAGCTTTAGCTGCTAGTCGCTTGGGAACAAAGGCAATTATTGTCATGCCAGTGATTACACCCCAAGTAAAAATTAATGCAGTCAAAGCCAGGGGAGGGGAAGTAATACTATATGGTAATAATTATGATGATGCTTACGCTTACGCTCGCCAATTAGAAGCGGAAAAGGGATTAACTTTTATACATCCCTTTGATGATCCTGATGTGATTGCTGGCCAGGGAACAATTGGTATGGAAATACTCCGACAATATCAACAACCTATTCACGCCATTTTTGTGGCCATTGGTGGTGGTGGTTTGATTTCCGGTATTGCTGCTTATGTTAAACGCTTGCGTCCCGATATTAAAATTATTGGTGTTGAACCTGTGGACGCTAACGCTATGTATCAATCACTGCAAGCTGGTGAAAGAGTGCGGTTGTCTCAGGTGGGTTTATTTGCTGACGGGGTAGCGGTGCGGGAAGTGGGAGAAGAAACCTTCCGTTTATGTCAACAATATGTAGATGAAATTATTTTAGTGGATACAGATGCCACCTGTGCGGCCATTAAAGATGTTTTTGAGGATACTCGTTCTATTTTAGAACCTGCGGGGGCATTGGCGATCGCAGCGGCAAAAGTCTATGCAGAAAGAGAAAAAATTGCCAATCAAACCCTGGTCGCTGTTGCTTGTGGCGCTAACATGAATTTTGATCGGTTGCGTTTTGTGGCTGAACGGGCAGAATTTGGAGAACGTCGAGAAGCCATTTTTGCAGTTAAAATTCCCGAAGAAAGAGGCAGTTTAAGAAAGTTTTGTGAATGTATTGGTAAACGGAATTTAACTGAATTTAATTATCGTATTGCTAACGAAAAAGAAGCGCATATTTTTGTGGGTGTGCAAATAGAAAATCGTGCAGACGCAGCAAAAATGGTTGAAAACTTTGAATCTCACGATTTAAAAACCATAGATCTAACAGATGATGAATTAACAAAACTGCATTTACGTCACATGGTAGGAGGACATTCTCCCCTAGCAGAAAATGAACTACTTTATCGCTTTGAATTTCCTGAACGTCCCGGTGCTTTAATGCAATTTGTCAGTTCTATGTCTCCTGATTGGAATATTAGCTTATTTCATTATCGCAATAATGGCGCAGATTATGGACGCATTTTAGTAGGAATGCAAGTTCCTCCCCATGAAATGACAGAATGGCAATCATTTTTAGATACTCTTGGTTATAGCTATTTGCATGAAAGTGATAATCCTGCATATAAGTTATTTTTAGGATGATTTAGCCTATATCTAAACCTATCTCCCCAACTACTTGAGGAAGTTGGGGATCTGGGTATTTTGGCTTGGCTATTAGAGATGAGAATTTAACGGTGTCATAGTTCTAAAAAACTATAAAAAACTAATTGTTTGCGGACTAAAACTAGAGGAACTTTCCCAATAATCTACTTTATTAACTTTTACTTTTAGTAAAGCAATATCAGGTTCATCTATCCCTTGGGGAAACCAAATTTCTAATTTTGGCTGCCATTTTTCTTGAAGTTTATCGCGGTCTCTTATTAATTGTGCTGAACCTAGTATAGAAACATATCGCTGTTGATTAGGTGCAGAAAAACTGACGTTTACTTGTTGATGATGTTCAATTTCTACGACTTTATGGGAATTAGCTAAAGTGAAAAACCAAAGTGTACCATTATGATCAATTTCATTCCATATTGACATGGGGCGACTATGTAAACTACCATCATCATCAATTGTGGTTAACATTCCACATTCAATACCTGCCAGTAGTTTACGCAATTCCTGAATTTGTGGTTTTGTCTCTACAGATTGTGTCATTATATCTAGAATTTTAATTTTATGAAGATGGGTGATATTCTTATTGTTAAGGTTTTTCGATTTATATACCTGAGTCTCAAGAGGTAATTATTAAAATTAAAATTTGCTATTACCAAGTTATCACTAAGGAAATATATCTTAAAGAAGATGCCACCCATCTTAATTTTAATGCAAACTAATTACCCAATTACGTAAGTGTCTATTCACTTGTTCAGGGATTTCATCATGGGGACAATGACCAGCTATGAGAAAATATTCTGTTAATTGGGGATAATATTCATGGAATTTCTGAGAACGTTCTCTGGCTTTCATCCAAGGATCTGCTTCTCCCCATAATAGCAATAAAGGACAATTTAATTGTTTGAGTAGAACATCAACTTTCTCCCCTTGAGGAGTGCTAAAAACAGAAATGAATACATCTAAGGCTCCCGGATCATAAGCAGGACGTTGAATTTCTGCGACTAATTGATCTGTAACTGCATTTTTGTCAAGATAAACCTTTTCTAAGGTGCGCCGAATTACCCATTTTTGCCGCGTATATTCAAATAACAAAGACTGTGCTAACCGTTGTTTAAAACACCATTTGATGGCGTTTCCTAAAAGTTTTTTGAGGGGATTTGCAGCAGGTTGAATTTGATTTTCTGCTGGAGAAAAAGGACCTGCACTGTTAAGTAATACTACACCAGCAGCACTATCACAACGTTGAGAGGCAACGCATAAACAAGCATATCCTCCCAAGGAGTTACCTGCTAAAATTGTTTTTTGACCAATGACTTGATTGATAAAATCATGGAGTTGGTCCCGCCACAAATCGGCGCTATACTGCAATTTAGGTTTTGCTGAACGTCCGAATCCTAATAGGTCAATGGCAAATACTTGGAAGTCTGCACTCAATTCTGTGATATTCTTACGCCAATGGTCTGTGGACGCACCAAAACCATGTACTAATAGTAAGGGTGGACGTTGCACTTGCGGTTCTCCTGCTTGTACATAATACACTTTGTGTCCACGCCATTGCCAGTATTGACCAGGAATTGGATTTGTCAAAGGAGCGATACTTGTTTGCATATTGCCAAAAAATATTAAGTTACTGTGAACAATTGTAAATTATGTAAATTAAATTATGTAAATTAAATTAATTATCACCCACACAGGTGGGTTTTGCCTGTGTAGATGCGGTTTCTAACCGCTTTTTAAATGTACAACCAACAACTAATACAAATGATTACCGGAAAAACTAAAATTTTGGGAGTAATTGGACACCCTATAGAACATTCTCTGTCACCATTAATGCACAATGCCGCTTTGACTAAACTGGGATTAGATTATGTATATTTACCTTTTGCCATTGCCCCAGAAAATTTAGCAACAGCGATCGCAGGTTTTGCTAGTATTGGTGTTGTAGGCTTTAGTATCACAATTCCTCATAAGCAAGCAATATTACCTTTATTATCCGAAATTTCCCCTATTGCCCAGGCTATTGGTGCTGTAAATACCGTCGTGAATCAAGGTAATAAATGGTTGGGTACAAATACAGATGTAGAAGGATTTATCGCTCCTTTACAAACAACATATCAGCAAGATTGGAGTCAGAAAAAAGCGGTAATTTTAGGGAATGGTGGCGCTGCAAGGGCTGTTGTTGCTGGTTGCATTCAACTTGGTTTGGCAGAAATTCACGTTGTGGGGCGGAATTTACAGAAATTACAAGCATTTCGACAAAGTTGGCAAAATTCACCCTTTGCAGATAAATTCCAAGTCCATGAATGGACAGAATTACCAAATCTACTTCACCAAGCTAACCTGTTAGTAAATACAACCCCCATAGGAATGTATCCCCATGTTGAACAATCACCACTGAGTAGTCAAGAAATGGGTTATTTACCTGGTGATGCCATCGCCTATGATTTAATATATATCCCTAAACCAACAAAATTTTTGCACCTGGCCCAAAAACAAGGGATAGTAACTATTGATGGTTTAGAAATGCTCGTACAACAAGGTGCAGCGGCTTTAAAAATCTGGTTACAACAAGAAACAGTTCCCGTGACTCAAATGCGTCAAGCATTACAAAATCACTTGGGTTTGAAACTGAATTATTCAGTAAATACAGGAAGTTGATATTTTTGACTAATGACTTTGAGAGCATTTTGCAAATTTTGGTAGTGAAGCCGCATTGTCAGATTATTAGTTTGTAATAAAGTTTTGTATTCCACAGTTAAGCGAACATTAATTTGATTGTTCTCGATGTTAAAAGTACAAATCTTAATTTTACTGGTACAAGCTTTATTCAGATCGGTTTTGACTTGATTAATGCTGGCGAGAAGTTGTTGAGAGGACATTGTTGATAATTGTTCTTTTTTGGTGTGATCATCTGCTACAGTTATTTTTGATTCATAGGCTGCTAAAAGTTTACTGGCATTTTGAAAACCAAAACTATCTTCAGGAATAGTTTTTAAGGTATTAATTGCTGTCTGTAAATTAAATTTTACCTGTTGCCAATCAGTAGTAGATTTAGCAGTAGCTTGACTTTTGATAGCTGCGTCCCCCAAAGTTTTAGCACTAGCAATTTTTTTCAGCCATGTTTCTTCTCTAATTAACTGCTGGGTAATAGTCTTTAAACTATTTTCATACCCTGGTAAATTCCCTTGTACTAATTGATAAAATTCACTTTCATGTTTAACGGTATTTAGTCGGGTGATTGCCTGTCTCAACAAATTTTGTCTACTACGTAATTCAGCCCAACTTTTAGCGGGATTTAGACTTCTTTTTTGTACAGATGTTGCTGTCCGTAAAGCCAGTAGCACCTGGTTAATTTTTAAGGACTCTTGAGAAAGAGTATCAACTAATTCCTGACATTCTCGATAACGGGGAGACCATTGAGGTATTTTTTGTAAATCTGCCACTACCGCATCTAGTTTTTGTTGTATTGCTAATAACTCTAAATCTGTTTTGGTACTTTTGATCTGTTGCCGATATTCACTTTTAAATTGTTTGGCTGTTTGCAATTCTTTACACCCCAAAATTGCACAACCATTATGGAGAGCAAAAGTACCACCAAGGTAAAGGAGGACGATAAATACAATAGTACCAATTATAGACGCAGGAGGAAATGATCGCCATAAATGTCTTTTTTTCGGTTGATCTGGGATATGAACAAAAGGATAAGATTCTTCGGCAATTTCTTGGGATTCATTTTCATCCAGAGATAGATTGTGTAAAATTAATTCTGGTGAGGAATAGTTTAAAAAAGGCGCTTCGGGACTGAAGATAAATGAATCAGGAATGAGTTCTGTTTCTGCTTCTGTTTCTGCTTCTGTTTCTGCTTCTGTTTCTGTGAGTGGTGATGATTTAATTACAAAGGAAGTTTCTTTTTCCTTCTGGTTCGTGCTTTCCGTTTCCCCTTCTGTCTCCACTGTCGGCATGGGAGAATCTAGGAAATATTTAGCATAGGGAAGCTTGTCCCCAAAAACTCTCAAGAAAAATTGGATATGTTGAGTTTTGTAGTTGAATTGGGATTGTAATGTTTGTGCCAACAGATCAAAAACTTGCTGAGTGTCAACTGTCACCCCTGGAGGGTGTTGGGTGAGAATCATCAATAAATTATTTTTGATGGCGCATTTTACCTGGAAATCCTGACTATCGGTCACTTTTGCTTTTAATCTGGTCTGCAAGATATGGCTTAAAAGTCGTAGTTCTTCTTGTTCAACTGTGATGTTCATGAAGCGTTACCGTCACTTTTTATGTATAGTTTTGATGATCAAATAGACTGGGAATTGGCACAGGGATGAGGAAAATTCGTAGTCAGATGCAGACCCCAATTTCAAAGCCAAGACAATCATTTTTTCAGCAATGTTGAATTATTCACGAAAAACACAGCAAAGAGTCTCCCATGAAGTCTTATACTTTTTTTATCAGAAAACGTCGTAATACCCCATCCCTCTACAGGGTGGGGATGTAATGCGGGCAAAAATTAAACACCCTTCAAGGGATATTAAGCGCAGCTTAATCATGAGAGAGGG
>NZ_JACJQS010000059.1:0-17047 GCF_014696755.1 Anabaena sp. FACHB-1391
TTCCTCAATATGGGCTGCAACTATTTTTTCTCGGAGATCCACTGAATATGCTTTCATGACAGTATTATCTTTATTATTACTAACTGTACCTCATAACTTCGGAAACTGCTGTATTATTTGCTTTTTAGCTGAGAGAATCACGGCTGAGTATTTACCCTTGAATCTACCTTATGGAATCCCAAAAACTACTTTTGTTAAACCACCAGGAAGCGAATCTAGTTATTTACCAGATGTGTTAGTAATCAATAGAAACATTTTAGCGAATGACCCAAACTGGAGAAAATCAGCAGTAATTTCTGACCCTGATTCTATTCCTTTAGTTATTGAAGTTGTGAGTACAAATTGGCAAGATGATTATTATAAAAAACTGGGAGATTATGAAAAATTAGGTATTCCTGAATATTGGATTGTGGATTATTTAGCACTGGGAAGTAAAAGGTTTATTGGTAGTCCTAAACAACCAACTATTTCCATTCATCAACTGATAGAGGGAGAATACCAAGTTAGTCAATTTACAGGTAGTGAATTGATCCTATCATCAACTTTCCCAGAATTAAAGTTGACTGCTGAACAAATTTTTAAAGCTGGTAATTTTGATTAAACCTTGCTCTTGTTCCTAGTCAGAGACTAGGAATGCAGTTGATGAGGCCCTGCCTCAAGTGGCAGGACAAGATCGGATAAAATGGCTTGTATTCTGGGAAATCCTATAAACTGATTAACCAGTGACAGATCGAGTCAACTTGAGTATCATTTGTCATATTAGCAGCATTGCTCAATTTACCAGATTCTAAATTATTCCATATTTCTTCAGCCATACGTTTTTCAATAGCTGCACCAATGAAAAATGTATGTGGTGACAAATCAACTTGAGAAAATGCCTTCCATATTCGAGATAAAGCAGTTCTCGCTGTTTTCCAGTGTTCATCAGCACCAGCAGGATCAATTCCTCCTTTTAATTCTCCCAGTGTAATATAAAGATTGGGAATTTTATAAATTGTTGGAGAAATTTGTTGATAACCACAGTTGAAAAGACAAACATCAATATTACTTTTCACTAAAGGAACTGTAATATTATAAATTATTGTTCTATTTTTGTTGCCAATAGACCAACTTAAACCCTTCACATATAAATCTATTCCTGCATCTTCTTCTGTCATCGGAATCCATGTTTTAGTTGTAGAATGTAACCAATAATAAGAAATATTAGCAAGTGCAAGATTAGCCAAAATTGCGCGAGTGAATTTACGCTGTGCTAACACTCCACCCACATTTCTCATTGAACCACCTAGCGTATCTCCTCTTGTTAACAAAAATCTATAAACTAATTCTTCTATAAAATCTGAACCTGCTGGTTCTAAAAACTCCTTAATTAATCCTTGGATAGCTTGTATTTTATCCTGTGGCTGTAAATAACCTCTCGCTTTATCAGAAATTCCAGATGCAGCTAATAAAGCAGGTTGTATTTCTACCAGATTAATTAAATCAGCAGGACTATTAACTTGAGAAGCAATAGTTTTTAATACTCTTGCTTGATCAATCAATGGTGTAGCCCGACGGTTTCTTTCAATAGCTAAAGCAACAAAACCAGCTCTAGTTTTTTCATAAGCTGTTACTAAATCAAGACCTGTATTTAAATGATTTTTATATGCCAATTTTAATTACCTTAATTTGATGAAATTAAACTTTTCTCCAAACATAAACGCATTTTCTCAGTGCATCACGTCCATGTAGCCCCATTTGCTGGCTACTATTGCCTTTAGTATTGGGTAAAACTAAAATATTTTCTACTTTAAATCCCAGATACTCAGCTATATTCGATAAAATCATATCCACTGAAATACTCACACCAGCATAACGCACATTATCATTAATCATAAACATCAGCCCTTGTGGTTTCATGACTCGATAACATTCATAAATTATGCAAGCCATTTCATAAAAATAACCTTTTACCATTCTCGGAATACTATTATTATTTAATTGTTTTTTGGATTTTTGTTCTTCCAAATATTGCAAAATAACTTGGAGTAATTTCTGTTTATCTGTAGCCAAAATAGCATTTGACCATTGAGAATTAATTGCTAATAGATCTTTCGGTCTATTCTCAACTGTACAACTTAACATTTGTTGTCTAAAATTGACTATTTCCTCTTGTCCTACTCCTAACAAAGCGAGTTCTAAAGCATAAGTTCTAGTGTAATCATAACGGTTGCAATAAGGAGGAGAAGTAAGAATTACATCATAATAAGAATTTGGCAATTGTGGCATTATATCTAAGCTAGAACCTGTAAACAAACGAATCCCACCTTGTTTAGTTTTACTGGGAAAAAGTTCACCTTGTTGACTACCAGTTTGAATATCTGCTAAAATTTCCGTAATTTTAATACTAATTGCCTGTTTAAAGCTGAGAATTTCTCCTTTGTTAAAAGGTATATTACCTTGTTGACGACTAGAACGATAATCCCAACGTAAATATTGCCCATCTTTGCGAGTGTAACTAATTGCTTCCAAAACACATAATAGTGCAAATTGTAATACTTGCTTGACTCTGCAATTTTCATTTTGGTAAGCACCGATATATTTTTGAATTTCGTTTAATGTCTCTTGAGGATATGCACCTGTCGTAATTTTTATTTCTTGAATATTTTGTTGAGTCTTTGATTTCTCCCAAGGACAATTTTTAGACCAATATAAAATTTTTGTGAAATCATCTGCTGTAAATTCTTGTTCTAAGATGAGCCTAGTATTTATAATTTCTTTTCCAATAGGGAGTAATTCAATTCCATCAGCATTTAATCCTATATTACTAGCTGCAAATAAAGTTGTTCCACTACCAGCAAAAGGGTCTAATATTTCGCCAGATTCGATTATATATTTATCTAGTAAATATTCTACCAATGAAGCAGAAAAAGCTTCTTTATATTTGTACCATCGGTAAATAGGTTTAAGTTTATTAGCCTGAAAACTAACAATCTTCCGGTTGAGAACATCTTCTATGCAGAATTTATCAGCAAAGTGCTGGTATATTTGGGTGTTAATATGTTCAATTTCAATATTTTGTGTTTGATGATTTGGTATTTGAGGTTCTAATTGTTGAAAATCAAGCATTATTTAAAGTGATCAAAAATATTAGCAGACATTTTACATCATAGCGTAAAAAAATTACCCCTCTATCTAATCCTAGAGGGGCTAAGACGTAAGGTGTTAATAATAACTCGCTGATTTGCGATGATGTATCGCTGTGACACCATCTTGATTTAAGACTTTACCATCATCAACAGTCGCATAAACTAACCAATGATCACCAGCTTCCATGCGACTTTGTACGGAACATTCTAGATAAGCTAAAGCACCATTGATAATAATACCTCCATTGTTGGCTTCTTGAATGTCTAAACCCGCAAATCTATCTTGTCCGGGAGCATAAACCTTCATAAACTGCTTACGGATTTCTCTCCCTTCCGCTAAGATGTTAACGACAAATTTGTTATTGGTGTGCGTCATGTTTTCCATAGCCCGGTCTTTAGCAACCGCAATAGTTAAACCTGGCGGATTAAAACTAGCTTGTGTCACCCAAGAAGCTAACATTCCCGTTTTAACATCTCCTTGAGTTGCTGTAACTACACACAAAGAACCAACTATGCGCCCCACGGCTTGTTCTACATTTGTAGCAGGTTGTTTAGCTACAACTAATCTTTTCGCCGCTTTTTTCAATGCTTGAGCAAAATCGGTTCCCGCTTCTTCGCAGGTTTGTAAGGTGACTTCATTGGGTTTGAATTTGACGCGAATGGTGTCAAAACCAAATCTGTATCCTGCGTCTTTAAGTTTACTTTCAATTAAATCAACCGCTTCCCCACTCCAGCCAAAAGAACCAAATACCCCCGCTAATTTATTATTAGTCGCAGTTGAGAGGACTATTCCTAAAGCTGTTTGCACCGGTGTGGGTGCGTGTCCTCCTAAGGTGGGAGAACCTATGACAAAACCGGCGGATTTTTCCACAGCAGCTTTGATTTCTTCGGGTTCGGTAAATTCGCAGTTAATGGCCTCGACACTCACACCAGCCTTAGTGATACCGCGAGCGATCGCTTGTGCTAAAGTTGCAGTATTACCATAGGCTGAGGCATAAATTAAAGCCACGGTCATATCAGCGGAGGTTTGCTGTTTAGTCCATTCTCTGTAACCCTTGGTAATATCAATTAAACCATAGCGCACAATTGGACCATGACCCGTAGCGTACATTCGCACGGACAAATCTGCTAATTTTTCTAAAGCTGTTTCGACTTGTTTAGCGTGAGGTGCCATTAAACAGTCAAAATAATAGCGTCTATCCTCATTAAACACCTCCCAACCTTCATCAAAAACCTGATCTGAGCAAATATGCGCCCCAAATAGTTTATCAGAAAATAAAATCTCTGTTTGCCGGTCCCAGGTGCAAAGTTCGTCAGCGTAACGGGGGTTAGGAGTGGGAATAAATTGTAAATGGTGTCCTTTACCTAAATCAAGGGTATCTTCCCCCCGCATAACCAGAATTGATAAATCCTGATTTTCCAAAGCAGCGCGTAAATTTATCGCTCCGGGGTTAGAACAAACAAAGGTAATTTGGGGTGCAATTTCCAGTAAAGCTTTTAACGTCGCAGCCCGGTTGGGGTTAACGTGACCAAGGATCACATAATCGAGATTTTTGACATTAAACCGCTGTTGTAAGGCTTGGAGGTAGATTTCGGTAAAAGTTTCGCCAGGGGGGTCAATAAGGGCATTTTTATCGCCTTGGATGAGATAAGAATTAGCCGTTGTTCCCTTAGCTAAAGCATATTCAATTTCAAATCTTAATCTGGCCCAACTGCGCGATCGCAATATTATGGTATCTGTACCAATGGGCAATATTTGTACATCACGGGGTTTAGTGGTCATTGGTAATTGGTAATTGGTAATTGGGTAATTGGTAATTGGTATAGTGCGATTTCCATAAGATATCCATAGATACCTTCTCCGTTGGCTATTTTTTTATTGTGCCTGGAAATCTAGCTAATCGTCTCCACTGGCTTGACAACGCGGGTTTTTAATGCTATCTTTTGTCTGACCTTTTTCGCACCTATGGCTAGTACAAATACTAGCGTGCAACCAGGTATAGTTGCGTATCCTGTTTCAAAGGGGACAGGGGTAGCAGAAAAACTAACTTCTTCATTACTTGTATTGATTGTACTTTCAATTATCCCTTGCAATAAACCCGTTCGATACGCGCTGGCGCTAAATAAACTCACCTCCCCAAATTGCACTCCCCCCACATAATAAGAAATTCCGTTATCAGAAGGTTGCGACCCAGTGAAACCATTGTCATTGTTCCACCATATATTACCGTTTCCTGAGTGGGCTGGAACAAGTCCCGTTATGGTATAACCATTTCGTTGTCCGGTGATGCCCGAAATAGTATAAAATCCATTAGTTGTATGGTTATCAGTGGTTGTCAGTGTTCCACTTGCAGTCACATCAGTCCCCTCGTAAGACCAATTCCACACTATAGCCTGTGCTGGAGATGCAATACTGGAGATGATACCAGCAACAGCACTACTAATAACTAATGGCAAAAAAGATTTCGACAAAGATTTTGTTTTCATAGAGTTTGTTTTCCTGATAGTTAGGATTGTTCCATAAGAATACTTATATATTGCTTTTGTTTATAACAATACCTCAGTGATAAATCTTAATCTATAACTAACTTTTGTGTCATAGTTTTTAACCCAGACAAAACCCTCTTATCCCCCTCCTCGCTTGCGGGGAGGGGTTAGGGGTGGGGTTTTAATAGTGATTCCCGACTTTCCGGTGGTGTACGGCTGTCATGGCATCGGGATTTGATACTCTACCGGCGTAGGCTGTGCTGTATACTGCCCAATGATCACCACAATCCATGCGGCTGACTACTTCACATTCTACGTAAGCTAGGGCATCTGTAAGTATAGGTGCGCCATTTTCCGCAGGTTGGGTTTTCACTCCTTGAAAACGATCAGCACCGGGGGCAAATCTTTTTAAGAAATGTTTCATTAATGGTTGATAGTTGCCTTCTTCGAGTATATTCAGAACGAAGCGATCGCCTACTTGCATCAGTGATTCTATCGCTCGATCTTTGGCGACTGCGATGGAAAAGCCCAAGGGTTTAAAGCTGGCTTGACTGACCCAGGAAGCTAACATGGCGCTGGATACGTCGTCTTTTTTGGCTGTGATAATATATAAACCGCCGCTAATTCTGCCCAAGGCTTTATCTAAATCAGCCGCAAGAGATTTCATGGCTTTGATGCTTTTATCTCTTGTCACCCATTGTCCTAAGTCTGTACCCGCTTCTTCACACTTTTTATAGGTGTTGGCTGTGGGTGTTTCCCGAATTTCAATGACGGGGAAAGCGATATTTAAGCCTAAAGCCCGGAATTTATTTAATATGGGATAGGTAGGTTCATCATCTCCTCCACCGGTTTCAAAAATGCCAATGGCTTGTTTTTCTTTGGCGGAACCTAAAACGGTGCTGAGTGCCGCTTGAATGGTAGAATTACCTGATACTGGAGGCATTCCTACTACTAAACCTGTACAACGTCCTACCAGTTCCCGGAGTTCTTGTAGTTCGTTAACGCTGGCTAAATCTACTATTTCGACAGGGACACCAGTTTTTGTAATCCCATTAGCGATAGATTGGGCTATTTGCGTGCCAAAACCGTACTCGGAGACGTAAAATATGCCTACGGGGGTTTCGGCTTTGGTTTGTCCTTGACTCCAGTGGCGATAACGGCTTGTCAATTCTTCCACATTGTGGTATAATAGGGGTCCGTGACCGGTGGCAATCATGCGAATGGTTGTTAATTCTGCCATACGCTTCATTGCGGACAAGACAGAACGGGCATTTGGTCCCATCAAACAATCATAGTAATATTGAAAATCGGCTTCTATGGCTGCTAAGTCGTCATCAAAGGTACTTTCTGAGCAGTAATGTAAACCGAAAGCGTCGCAGGTGTAGAGAATTTGGGTTTTGTGGTCGAAGGTGAAAATGGTATCAGGCCAGTGTAAGTTCGGAGCAATGACAAATTCTAATTCATGGCCATTGCCTAATTCCAAGCGATCGCTATTTTTAACAATTTTACGCTTAAATGGTTGGTGTACCAAATCTTCTAAAAACTGAATTGCTACTTTTGACGCAACAACGGTTATATTCGGAGCGAGTTGTAATAAATCTTTTACTAGTCCACTGTGATCTGGTTCAGTGTGACTGACAATCAAATAGTCAATATCTTGGGGATTAATTAAACCAGTGAGGGTATCAAAATAAAGTTGGCGAAATTTTTCATGGGAGGTATCAACTAGGGCTATTTTCTCACCACGAATTAGAAAAGAGTTGTATGTTGTGCCATTTTGCAAACCAAACTCAATATCAAAGCGATCTCTGTCCCAGTCTAAAGAGCGAATCGCTGTAGTATTTTCACTGATATCTATGGTATTTATAGTCAAACGCTTTTTTAACTTTTCTGTGAGCAATACCATAACGCCCCTCCTTAATAAATTGAGTATTTATGCCTTTCTCCTATTGTGGCACAGGTTTATTATTAATTATTATTAAAAAACCTATAGTTCAGTTAAGAAAATTAAAACATTGGCAAATCATTCTCCTGCAAAAAATCAACAGCATCTTTCCTTAGCATTAATAATTGGTAATTCCCGTGTTCATTGGGGATTATTCATAGATAAAACCCTATACCTAACTGGGAATACATTTCATCCATCTGCATTTATTATCCAACAATTAGCGCAATTTCCAACATTAGATAATTGGTTGAGAGTGATTTCTTTACCTGGGGATATTCTTCCTATTTCCCCAGATTATCCTGTACCTGTGATTTTTGCTTCTGTTGTTCCCCAGCAAACCGCACTTTGGCAAATTTACCCCTATTTGCGTTTGATTACCCTAGCAGATGTACCATTACAGAGAATGTACCCGACATTAGGAATTGATCGCGCTTTAGCGTTATGGGGTGCAGGGATAACTTGGGGATTTCCCACATTAGTAATTGATGGCGGTACAGCATTGACTTTTACAGGTGTAGACGGTAATAAATGTTTACTTGGGGGAGCAATTTTACCGGGTTTGGGGTTACAATTGAGCAGTTTAGGACAAAAAACGGGACAATTACCATTATTAGAAACTAGTTTAATGACCAATTTACCACCACGATTTGCGATGAATACATCAGAGGCTATTGCAAGTGGAGTAATTTACACTTTATTAAGTGGGATAAAAGATTTTATTGAGGCTTGGTGGGGGTTATTTCCTGATAGTCAGATGATCATAACTGGTGGTGATAGTAAGTTATTAAAAAACCATCTTGAGCAACAATTTCCAGAGATAGCAACCCGATTAATTGTAGATAATAGTTTAATATTTCAGGGAATTGGAAATATAATAGAGCAGTTTCCGATATGATAAGGTATAGATATTAATTTAATAATAAAAATCTTGTGGTGCGGGCATCTTGCTCGCCAAAGGTGTACCTCATGACATTAATATAGCAGATTATAATCGCTGTACCACTTTTGATCATGCAGAGCTGAAAAGGCTTAACTAAAAATCCCGGCTAACCACCGCCCTGTCATGCCATAATCAACTAAACATATAGCAGGTGTTGTCCAGAGTTGAGTTTAACTGTTAATCAAATTTTTCAAGCTGGTGTTTAGATGACGATTACAAAAAAGCAATTACCAAATTTCTGGAAATTTACGAAGAATCCCAGCCTATCTCAGCGATTAATGCAGATTGGTCTGGGTATAACTCTCTTTTTCATCTTCTTAGCCTTTTTTGCTCCTATTTTTCAAAGTTGGGGCTGGTTACAAAACCCTAAGGAATTTCTTTCTCACCCTATTCATCAAGCACCTTCCGCTCAACACTGGTTTGGAACAAGTCGTTTAGGTTATGATGTTTTTTCCCGTAGTGTGTTTGGTGTTCAAGCTGCGCTACAAGTTGTGACTTTAGCAACATCTTTGAGCATGATCATCGGTGTACCTTTGGGGATGGTAAGTGGTTATTTGGGGGGAAAATTAGATAAAGCTCTATTATTCCTCATGGATAGTATTTATACTTTACCAGGGTTATTACTGTCAGTAACATTGGCTTTTGTGGTGGGAAGAGGAATTTTAAATGCAGCGATCGCTATTAGTATAGCCTATATCCCCCAATATTATCGGGTCGTTCGTAACCATACAGTCAGCGTCAAAACTGAAGTATACATCGAAGCGGCACAAGCAATGGGCGCTTCTACTTGGGTTGTCTTATCAAGATATCTGTTTTTAAATGTCATTCAAAGCGTACCTGTTCTATTTACTCTCAATGCGGCAGATGCTATCTTAGTTTTAGGCGGGTTAGGATTTTTAGGGTTAGGATTACCTGAAGAAGTACCAGAATGGGGATATGATTTAAAACAGGCTTTAGAAGCATTACCTACAGGCATTTGGTGGACTACTCTATTTCCTGGTTTAGCGATGACTTCTTTAGTGGTTGGATTATCATTACTTGGTGAAGGATTAAATGAATTTGTTAATCCTCGTCTCAAAAGAAAGAATAATTGACAATTGACAATGGATAAGTAACAATTGGCAATGGATAAGCAACAATTGACAATGAATTAAAAACAATTGACAAATAATAACCTGAGAGATGATTGTGAACGATAATATTACATTAATTGCGGCTGCTACAGGTGGATTAGTGCTTTCTTTAGCTTTATCTGGTATTTTAAAAGGTAGTCCAATTACAGATTGGCAACAGGTACATAAAACTTCATACCCATTTGCAAAGGTACAAGTTATCAGCAAAAATCAATAGAAGTGGGAATAGGTAATTGATAACGGACAACGGATAACGGACTAATGACAAAACAAGTAATTGGTATTGATTTAGGAGGAACTGGGATTAAGTTGGGACGTTTTACAGCAAATGGTAATTGTTTGCAATCTTTATCTGTAGATACTCCCCAACCTGCAACACCTGAAGCTGTATTATCGGCTATAGTAGATGCTATAGCGGAAATTGACCCTAATCAGGAAACTATCGCTATCGGTTTAGGTACTCCTGGACCTGCTGATGCTGCGGGAAGAGTTGCCAAAGTTGCTATTAATCTGGTAGGATGGGATAATGTACCTTTGGCAGATTGGTTAGAAGCTAAAACTGGTAAACCGACAATTTTGGCTAATGATGCTAATTGTGCTGGTTTAGGAGAAGCTTGGTTAGGTGCTGGCCGCAATTTCCCCAATTTGATTTTACTGACTTTGGGGACTGGAGTTGGTGGGGCAATTATTCTCGATGGTAAATTATTTGTGGGACATCAAGGAGCAGCAGCAGAATTAGGTTTAATTACCTTAAATCCTGATGGACCAATGTGCAATAGTGGCAATCAAGGTTCTTTAGAACAATATACTTCCATTGCTGCTATCCGTCGCCGTACAGGCAAAGAACCAGCGGAGTTAGGCGCACTTGCCAAAATTGGAGACCAAAAAGCCTTGACTTTCTGGCAAGAATATGGTAGAGATTTAGGAAGAGGTTTAACAAGTTTACTCTATGTGCTGACACCCCAGGCAATTATTATTGGTGGTGGTGTGAGCGCGAGTTTTCAGTTTTTCTTACCTGCATTACAAGCAGAAATCGAAAAACGGGTTTTACCAACTTCCCGCGCAGGGTTACAAATTCTTCCAGCAGAATTAGGAAATGCAGCGGGAATGGTGGGTGCTGCTAAATTAGCATTGACAATGCTAATAATGGAAAATTAAGATACTTTGACTGGCTTTGGTATATTCGTAGTAGAATGGGTTTGAGAAATAGCAGCGGTTATAAATCCTTTAAATAAAGGATGGGGTGCGTTGGGGCGAGATTGAAATTCGGGGTGAAATTGACAAGCGATAAAAAATGGGTGTTTGGAATATTCGACTATTTCCACTAGTCTACCATCGGGAGATGTACCGCTGACCAAATAACCAGAATCTAATAACTGGTTTCGGTAAACATTGTTAAACTCATAACGGTGACGGTGGCGTTCATAAATAACTTCTTCTTGATAAAGTTGGAAAGCGAGAGTGTTGGGAAGTATCCGACAGGGATAAAGTCCCAAGCGCATTGTTCCGCCTAAATCTACTACGTCTTGTTGTTCTGGTAAAAGATTAATAACCGGATCATTGGTGTTTGGATCAAATTCAGCACTATTGGCATGAGATAGACCTTCGACATTTCTAGCCCATTCAATCACAGAACACTGCATTCCTAAGCATAACCCTAAAAAGGGAATTTGCCGGTCGCGGGCGTATTTAATGGCCGCAATTTTCCCATCTATGCCTCGACTACCAAAACCGCCGGGAACTATGATACCATCTACACCGGATAAATAGTTTTCTGCTGGTTCAGTTTCCAGGGCTTCGGAATTTACCCACCGCAGACGCAAATCACCGTGGGTAGCAATAGCCGCATGACGTAAGGATTCAACTACGGAAAGGTAGGCATCACTTAACCGGACATACTTACCAACAATGGCGATTTCGACGCTGTATTTGGGAGTATACATTCGTTCTACCATAGTTTCCCATTCTTGTAAATTGGGTTGACGTTGTTCCATTTGCAACAAATCAAGGACTTGTTCTGCTAGTCCTTCCCGTTCTAAAATTACTGGTACTTCATAGATACTACGAGCGTCTGGGGCAGGAATTACGCATTCTACAGCTACGTCGCAAAATTCTGATAACTTTTGTTTCAAACCTACAGGAATGGGGCGATCGCTGCGACATACTAGAATATCTGGTTGAATGCCAATTGATCTCAATTCCTTAACAGAGTGCTGAGTGGGTTTGGTTTTCATTTCCCCTGCTGAAGCAATCCAAGGCAATAGAGTAACGTGCATATATAGAACATTGCGCCGGCCGACTTCCTTGCGTAATTGACGAATTGCTTCTAAAAACGGTAGTGATTCAATATCACCCACCGTA
The DNA here is from genome assembly GCF_014696755.1 of Anabaena sp. FACHB-1391. Classification (NCBI taxonomy): domain Bacteria; kingdom Bacillati; phylum Cyanobacteriota; class Cyanophyceae; order Nostocales; family Nostocaceae; genus Anabaena; species Anabaena sp. FACHB-1391. The sequence goes on from NZ_JACJQS010000059.1 coordinate 11,998, forward strand.
CCGCCAATTTCTGTAATTACCGCAGAAGGATTAGTTTCTTTAGCAACTCTGACAATTCGGTCTTTAATTTCATTGGTAATGTGGGGAATTACTTGAACAGTGCCACCATTATAGTCTCCTCGGCGTTCCTTATTAATAACCGACTGATAAATCAAGCCAGTAGTAACACTGTTTAGGCGAGACATGGATGTATCCGTAAACCGTTCATAATGTCCCAAATCTAAATCCGTTTCTGCACCGTCTTGGGTAACAAAAACTTCCCCATGCTGAAAAGGACTCATGGTGCCTGGATCAACGTTAATATAGGGGTCAAGTTTGAGAATGGAAACGGAATAATCCCGGGATTTGAGCAAACGACCCAGACTTGCTGCTACAATGCCTTTACCAATACTGGAAACAACGCCTCCAGTCACAAAGATAAACTTAGTCATAGTATTTTCAATTGCTAGTAACTTGTAAAAATAGATTTTCGTCCCTAGTGAGAATTTGTGTAGACGATTTTAGAAGCTTGTATGCGGGATGAATTGATGTTTTATTTCATCTTCCCCATTTTGCCACAGTTCCTACTCTGAAAACCCTTGTATTTGTCCATGAAAAAACTTTTAGGATTATTAGGATTAGTATTATTTAATTTTTTATTCACCTCCTGGGTTGCATTAGCGCGAGAATCACTTTTAGTAGTTTTTCCCCCCACAAACTACCAAACCAGCACAGAAAAAATATTTTTTATTGGTACTGCGCCGCCGGCAGGACAAGTTTTAATTAATGGTAAAGTGATTAAACGTAGCCAGTCTGGGCATTTTTCCCCCAGTTTTCCCTTGCAATTAGGAGAAAATATATTTAAAGTCCGTTACCAAAATCAAGAACGAGAGCTTAAAATTAACAGGGTATCTACTCAACCTGAGTTACCCCAAGGTTTAGGCTTTGCCAAAAACTCCTTGACTCCTGCTGTGGATATTGCCAGATTACCAGGAGAATTAATTTGTTTTAGTGCAGTTGCGCCGCCTCAAGCTACTATCTGGGTTAATCTGGTAAATCAAAATCTAGTAAATCAAAATATTGCCCTTTTACCTCAACCATCATTTGCACAATTACCTCCTAATTCGAGTATTTTAACAGGTTTCAATCAGCCTAATCGTTCTAGTCTTAGCAAATACCAAGGTTGTACAACAGTCACAAATGCTGCTGATTTAGGAAAACCTGAATTTAATTTACAACTGAATGATCAAAGAATAACTCAAACTGGGTTAGGAAAAATCGAAATTCTGTCCCCAGCACAGTTAGCAGTTGCAGAAATTACATCAGAATTAGGCGTAACTCGCACAGGACCCGGTACAGATTATTCACGACTGACTCCCTTACCTAAGGGGACTATGACGACGGTAACGGGTAAAGAAGGTGAATGGCTGCGTTTAGACTATGGCGCTTGGATTAATAGCAAAGAGACTAAAATTATAGCAGGTGCTGTTGCACCACAGACAGTGATTCGCAGTGTGGGCTATCGGCAACTAAATACAGCCACAGAGATGATTTTTCCTTTAGAAATTGCTGTTCCTGTGAGTGTAGAACAGGGAAATAATTTCTTGACTCTCACCCTTTACAATACTACTGCCCAAACAGATACAATTCGCCTAGATGATAACCCCCTCATTTCTCGCCTAGATTGGCATCAGGTAAGCCCTCAACAGGTGAAATACACCTTTAACCTCAAAAATATCCAACAGTGGGGTTATAAGCTGAGATATGACAATACAACTCTAGTTTTAACTTTACGTCATCCCCCCCATTTTCCCCAGATCAAACGCCGACCTTTATCTGGTATCAAGATTGTACTTGATCCAGGCCATGGTGGTAAAGAATCTGGTGCTAGTGGACCAAATGGGTATTTAGAAAAAGATGTGAATTTGGTAATTTCTAAATTGCTGCGGGATGAATTGGTGAAGCGCGGCGCTAAGGTGGTAATGACTAGAGAAGATGATCGAGATCTATCTTTGGTGGAACGTCAGGTAATTATTAATACAGAAGAACCAGCGATCGCTCTTTCCATCCATCATAACTCTTTACCGGATAATGGTGATGCGGAAAATACTAAAGGATTTGGTACTTTTTGGTATCATCCCCAGTCCCACAGCATGGCGGTATTTTTGCAAAATTACGTAGTTACCAATCTCCGTAAACCTCACTATGGTGTATTTTGGAATAATTTAGCTTTGACTCGTCCCAGTGTTGCACCTGCGGTATTATTGGAGTTGGGTTTTATGAGTAATCCCTATGAATTTGAGGAGATAGTTAATCCCCAAGCACAGCGGAAAATGGCGCGTACCTTAGCTGAGGGGATAACTAAGTGGTTTAAAGAGATTTATCTAACCACAGAGGCACAGAGAACACGGAGGTAAGAGGTAAGGTGGTCTGGTTTGGCTAGGTGTCAAAATGTCACCGCAGCAGCTTTGACATTGATATTTATCTCTTTGAACAATGTAGTTTCTGACTTCTGGAGGTATGGGAATGGGTGCGGAATGTGGGTTATATTGATTGACGAAATTCTTGAAAATCTTGGTTGACTTTTTGAGAGTAGTAAACTGCATATTCTAAAATAGAATTATGCCAGGAAGATTGACCAAAATTAATTAATTCATCAGCAATTGCAGAACCTTGTCTCCCTCCACTGCGTAATTGGTCCCAAGCTGTTACTTGAGCCATTGTTTCAATTAATTTTTGCAAACGCCCTAATTTTCTATCCCAAGCTTGTAGATTTACTGCATCTTCTTCTGGTTGTAATTCTCGTAAAAGATAGGATTTATCACTATCATTTATTGCTTCTAATAATGCTGGAGAAGTTCCTTGTAAACGTTGTTGAATAGCGACAACTCTTTTAGCTGGAGTTTCCCATTGTGGCTGAGAAACTGGTAAATAAGGCTGTAAAGAACTGGATTGAGTTTCTTTAAAATCTAGTAAATAATTTTCATCGGGAGAACCATTACCTTCTACCAAAATGATATAACGTTCTAAACCTAAACTACCAGTACCAGCTATGCGTTTTTGAATATCTAGAATTTGATAAAAATCGGCATTTTGATTTGTAGTATGATGCCAATTTTTAATTAATTTCTCAACATTTTCTTGTTCGGCTGCTGTTGCTGGAATAATCCGCTTGTTATCAACAATTAACCGCCGTTTACCTTTCTTTTCTTGAGTACGTTTATTTAAGAAATCAGCACGATTTCGTTTTTTTAAACTTTCCAATAAATCTTTAACTAAACCTTTAGCAGTTTCTTTTTCTACGGTTTTAGCTTTTCCTTTGGACAAAGTTTGTGAATAAGTTTTGAGATAAAGTTGACTTAAATTTAGAGATTCTTTTTCATCTATTCCCAAAGTACGAGAACCCACAATAATACTCGTAATAAATCTCACTATTTCCCAAGTACAAGGTGCGATAACGGCTTCATCAAAATCATTAATATCAAAATAAACTAAACGATTGTCACCTTTATAACTACCGAAATTTTCTAAATGTAGGTCTCCACAAATCCAAGTTAAAGGTGCTAAATTCATCCCGGAATTTTGAGAAAGGTCTTCATAAAATAAATGACAAGTTCCGCGAAAGAAAGAAAATGGATCAGTAGCGAGTTTCTTGTATTTTAATTTTAATAATTCTGGGTTGCGTCCGTTGTTGAATTTTTCGATTCTGGTTTTGATGTTGTTTGACATAGATTTATATTGTCTGAATCAAGATATCTAGGATTTACAGGATGTGGTTTGGTGTTTATATTTTTATTTTTCAACACCTTCACTAATTATCTAATTATATTAATAAGTATATTATTAATTATTGATTGTAACATAAATTCACCTTTTATAAAATCCTGATTTAGACAATTGAGACGATGAGAAATCGCGTCTACACAAACAAAGTCCACCTGCGTGGACTAATTTATTTATGATGTAGCTTCGTTGTATCTACGTCGTACTTCATCAAGGGGTGATTCTGGTTCGTCAGGACAAAATTCTAGACAAACTTTCATTCTTAATTTTCCTTTTTGCCAATTTTTACTAGGTTTTAAAATCTGACAATCTACACCATTATTTATCCAATCATCGGGGTTTTTAACAGATGGTAGAACACGACTCTTTATACGTTCTAGTTCATGGTTTAAGTGCTTTAAACTACCGTTATCTAGGATTACTTTTGATAAAGCTATATCTAATTGACTGGCTTTAAAAATATAACCATCAAAATCAATCACAACATCACTTTGTTCAAAATCTATAATTTTAAAATTATCTTCCATTTCTTTCTTACCCTTTGTTCTCTGTGCGAAACATCAAAATTAGGTGAACACAGAAAAACCCCGCATTCACCAAAAACATTATACTTCTTCTTCACCAATTATCGGCAGTAAATGTTCATATAACTGCATAGCTTGTAAACAGCCATTAATTCCCGCAACGGCTGTATTATATGCCGCAATTTTTCCCGCAACTTGACTTAACAAACGTTGATTATTGGCAATTTTTTCCCCTGCTTCTTGTTGCAATGTTTTCTCTAAATAAGCCCGGGCTTGGGGATATTGTTGTAATATCTCATCTGCTTGTTTTTCTCCCATTGGTAATAACTGAGTTTTAATAGTTTGGTTGATAGTTTGACGGAAAGATTGACGAATAGTATGGGAAACTTTCGGTTCAAAATCTAACTTTAATAATTGTCTAATTGCCGGTTCAGCCTCAACTATACTTTCTGCATCATACGCTTGGGAAGTTTGTTCTAACACTTGTCGAAATTGATAGATAGAAAAAGTTCGTTCATTATAAAATCTAGGGCTTTCTCTGACAAAGCGATCGCATTCAACACTAGCAGCAGTTACCAAAGCTTGAGTAATCAGTTTTTCTATTTCTTTTATCTGTAATTCAATTCCCCCATCATTACCTAACAAACGATATACAGCACTTCCCGGTGTTATGAGGTACAGTAACAACAATTAGTGAACCAATTTTTTAAATGTTGAGGATTCATCAAATCGAGAGCAACAGAAATAACTTTATCAACTATTTC